>NZ_CP130611.1 GCF_030544485.1 Halomonas sp. HAL1 | reverse complement strand
TGCGTCGTCTGCTAGCAAATCCGGCTTGTTCGTTGCATTGAGTGCAGAGCACATGTCTACCCCCTACGTTACTCAGCACAGCTGGTCGGATGATGCCGAAGAATCTCGGCTAGCCGATCCAGGGCTGTTATGGAGATTGTCCGCTCTCCCGCTGCACAACGCGCCTCGTGTCGGCGCAGTAGCGAAAGATCCCTAGGCGAGAAATCGTGATCACGGCAGAATGCTGCCTGCGTCATTTCTCGGTCCTCGAGCAACTGCTCCAGGGCGTCACGAAGCACGACAATATCGGCATACGCGAACCCTCCCTTTCCCAGCTCACTGTCATTATTCGCTTCACCCATACTGGGCAAACCCAGCTCCGGTTCGAGGTTGCATGTAGCGGACTCGGTGTTTAGCGCACCTGCTACAACCAAGTTCTGCCCAATTCCGGGCGTTTCCTCGCGCAACCTGTCGCAAGAGGAGGTAGGGCGCGGGGTGACACCCTTGGCGAATGCTTGCTGGCGCAGTTTGGATAGAGAGGTGATAGCGAGCACCGCGGCCAGCTGGAAGATCAGCAGCGCCACCGCCTGCATGCCGATCAAAGCCTGCTGGCGCCAGGTCCAGGCCTCGGCCGGGGGCGCCGCCACGAGAGTCGCCAACTGGCTGTCAACCTCAGCGAGACGAGCCTGTGCGACTTGTATCGGTTCGAGCCAGCCAGCCCGGGCCTCACTATTTGCCCGGAAAGTCTCGATACTCTCTTCAAGGCGCGAGGCCTCCAGAGCCAGCCGCTCAATGCGCAGCTCCCGGCTGGCGTCGACGTGAGACGCTGACAGCCACTCATCCACCAGAGGCTCGCAAACCATATAGATAGGTCCGGTAAGCGTAAGCACGCTGGCGACCATGGCCAGCATTCGCCGAGCCAGCTGGCGCTGATACCAGAGCCACAATGCAACGACTTCTAGGAGAACAGCCCAGGCCCAACCCATCGGCCCAACAAACTCAGTCCAAAACTGAATCGCATGCACCTGCAACAGCGCGATCGCGCCAGCAAGTACCAGCAAAGGCGGCACCATCTCGATGAACCGTGTTGTCGGTGACTGATTGCCCATTACGTTGACTCTCCACAAAGCTCACACACATTGCCGTACCCACTAATCCCCTTTCCAAGAAGGCGGGGTGATCAGCTTTTCTAGTCCGCATCCGGTTCAGTTTCGTCACCTGCCGAGGTGGCCACAGCCATCGGCGTTCCCAGCAGCGGCGCGGGGGGAGGCGGTGGCTGTTCAGGCTCAGACGCAGCCATTCGTATCCCGATCGTCAGCGCCAGCAGCGCCGACCAGGCGACCATCCAGCGGATTAAAAAGCGGCGATCCTTGAGATTACCCCAGCCGAAAATGAGCATCACAGCCAGGAAGACGGCATACGCGAGAGCGCCGACCCAGAGAATGGCGATGAAGCCGGTCATGCCACACCTCCGGTCACAAGCGCCTCAACGTGTCCCAGCTGGGAAAGGCAGGCTGTAGGTGGCTCGCCGGGGTCCCGGGCGACTTCAAGCCTTCTCTTGGCCATGGATCTCTCCTTTATAGGTTGGTGATACTGGTGAGGCAGGCTAGCGCAACCAAAGCGGTAATGAGGTAAGTCGACGCTGCCCGGTGACATGATGGACGGCTCGCTTAATCGCAGAAGGGTGACCAACGAGTACGACGCGGCGTTTGCCCCGAGTGAGGCTGGTGTAGAGCCATTGTCGCTCTAGCATGTGCCAATGCGATCTCACCAGAGGAATGACCACGGCAGGGAATTCGGACCCCTGCGCTTTGTGTCCGGTCATGGCATAGGCCAGCTGCAGCTTGCCGAGGGTGTCGCTGGTGAATAGCACTTCACGATCCTCAAACCGCGCCAGCACGGTTTTCTCCTCAGCGTCTGCCGTCACCACATAGCCGAGATCACCATTAAAGACATCACGGTTATAGTCATTCTCGGTCTGCACGATCTTGTCCCCTGGCGCCCATTGGCGACCATGGATTGTCACAGAGCCCCGATCGCCCGGGACGTGATAGCTTCGTAACGCTTCATTGAGAGCACGGGTTCCGACCGGACCACCGTGCATGGGTGTCAACACCTGCACTTCATAAAGAGGATCGAAGCCACGCGCCAGCATGTCTTCAGTGGCCACCCGCAATGCCACACGACACACCAGCTCGGGGTCACCGCCTTCCGGCACTTCGACAATCTCAAAGTCGCTATCTGGTACCGATTGAGGACTATTGCCCTGGTTGACGGCGTGCGCCTGGACAGTAATTTGCGAGCCAGGCCCCTGTCGCCGGATCTGTTGAAGACGTGCCACTGGGATAGCACCCGAACCGATCACATCGCGAAGAATGTTTCCCGGCCCAACCGAGGCCAATTGATCCTGATCACCGATGATGAACAGTCGGCAGTGGTCAGGCAGCGCCACCACCAGAGCCAGAAACAACGGCACATCGACCATCGATGCTTCATCAATGATCACTACATCCGCTTCGATCGGGTTGCTAGCATTAAACTCAAAGCCGCTGGCGCCAGCGCCCAGGAGACGATGAATAGTAGACGCCGGCCTCCCGGTTGCCTCCGACATTCGCCGAGAGGCACGGCCAGTTGGCGCACACAGCGCCAGCTCAAGGCCAGCATCATCCAGTGTCTGCGCCAGCACCTCAGTCACCGTGGTTTTCCCCACCCCCGGCCCACCCGTAAGCACAGCCACCCCATACGCAAGGCAGGTCTCCAATGCTTGGCGCTGCTCATCACTGAGCACCCGGCCATCCGACAGCTCGCCATCAACACGCACTTGGTTGCAGCCATTCCAATGCACCGCACGCGCTAGCAACGCGGTGGCGATGGTTCTCTCGGCTTCCACCAGCGAAGGCAGGCCAACTAGCCCGCCCTCAACACTTATAAGTTTTTCATGCGCCAGCAGCAGTTCAACAACCGAGGCCATGCGTGCCACGTCGACCCCGAGGAGCTGCGCGCCTTCCGAGGCCAATTCATCCGAGGTTGCCAGGGTATGCCCCGAGGCTGATCGTGCATCAACGACATGGCGAAGCCCCGCAATGAGTCGATCGCGGTGGGTCAACTCGAAGCCAAGAGATTGAGCCATAGCATCGGCTATACGAAACCCTATACCTCGAGTCTTCAATAAGGTGCGGTAGGGGTTGGCGGATACTTTCGCAATGGTCTCCTGGCCCAACTGGCGAAAGACCGACATTGCACGTGAAGCGCCCAGACCATGCCCCTGCAGGAAGATCAATGCATCACGCGCTTCTTGGTACTCATTCCAGCTCGCCGCTATCCCCACTGCTTTCTTCTTACCGATGCCTGACACAGCCCGTAAGGCCTTTTCGTCACCGAGTACGTCGCGCAGCCCATCACCGAAATGGGCGACCAACCGCGCAGCGAACTTGGGGCCAATGCCGGCCACCTTGCCACTCGCAAGGTATGCACCCAGCGCTTTGGACTCCTGAGGTATTTGCGTGATGAGCCGATCGGCTTTGAACTGCTTGCCGAACTTAGGATGCGTGCCCCAAGTGCCGCGGGCCTGTACAGACTCCCCCTCGTTGAGCGGCTGACATACAGCCACCAGCGTTACCTCCTGTTCCTGAGCATCGCGCACAGTCAGGATCTGAAATCCCTCTTCACCTACGAAACGAACGGCACTGATCACGCCGCTCAATTCCTCAAGGTTGTCCATGGATCGCCCTCGCAAATAAAAAAAACCCGGCTGGGGAGGCCGGGTGAGGTACAGGGAAACAGGCTCTTACTGGGGAGCGTGGATTGTCAGCACGCCCGGGCCGCGCCCGACTTCAAACTCTGGATCTGCTACTGGGGAGCCCTCTGAGTTGAGAGTGAGAGAGAAGCCGGATCAGGGCTAACTCAGAGGGCTCTCCGGTAGCCCCGTTACCGAGACGACCAGACGGCTAATGCGCATCCCCGAAGCCGTGTCAGGGGAGAGAGGAGATAGCGGGCGCAATCCGCTTAATTCGTTCGGCAGAGGGTTGTTAAGCTTTTTCCGCTGCCTATGTGTTGCTATACTAGACGACACTTTTTAAGTATGCAATACACTTTAGAGATGAAAGACATCGTATTGTCGGTTTGCTTCTGAGCGGTGCTTATTCCGCTTACTTTCCTCTACCGAAGGACGACCTTCAGGATGACATCACGAGCACTCATTCTGTGTGAGAAACACTCCGACCAGGCCGACAAAATAGCCCCTGCTTTAGGTCTTACGCGCAGCGGCAACGCCTACACCGGCACCTGGAATGGCATAACACTTACCTTAGTTTGGGCCGCTGGGCATTTGCTGGCGCCTGTTGAGCCTTCCGAGGTGAGCCCAGAGGCCAATTGGCGCGATCCCCGCAGTCTTCTGCCCCTACCTACCGCCTTTCCTCAGACGCCTACCGACCGCGGTAAGAAATACCTGGGAAACCTTAAAAAAGAACTCTCTCAAGCAACAGAAGTATGGTTGGCCACCGATCCAGACCGCGAAGGCGAGGCCATCGGGTACGAGATCCTGCAGTACGCAAAGTACCGCGGTTCGGTGAAGCGGATGTGGCTGACCGGCTCTATGGAAGCGGCCGATGTTCAGGCCGCGGCCAAGCGCCTCAGGAACGCCGGAGAAACCATTTCTTTCTGGCGGGCTCAGCAGGCCCGAGCCAACGCGGATGGCTTCTGGCAGTACCTTGTCCGTGCATACACGGCAACCGCTCGCTTAGGCCTTATGGGTAGCGATTTAGCCAAAGGTAAGGGCAAGGCTGGGCTCGTGTCGGCCGGCCGCGTACAGTCCGCCACCCTTGGGCTAGTTGTTACCCGCGATCGCGCAATTGAAGCCTTCATTCCAGTCGATCACTACCAGGCGAAGATCACCCTGGGCGGGGGCGAGCTGACCTATTCACCGGCCACCCCAATAGCTGGCGCCAGCAGCATCCAGCTGCAGGATGACGGCAAGCCGATGTTCCTGGACAGGGCTGCCATGTTGGCCTTTACCAAGCGCCTAGAGACCGTCGATAACGCCGCCATTCTGGAGGCCGAGACAAAGCAAACAGCCAAGCATCCACCGCTGCCATACAGCCTCACAGCGCTTCAGCGAGACATGTCAAAACAGTACGGCCTCACGGCCACACAGACGCTGAAAGCGGCCGATTCAATGCGAAGCGATGGTTACCTGACCTACCCACGAACAGAGCATGGAGAACTGCCCGCCAGTCTGTATAACCGGAACGATTTATTGGCCATTCTGGGTGGCGCAGCAAAGGCTGATGACGCGCTTATGGCGCCAGCCCGCCAAGCTGGTCGCCGGCATTGCATGGAGAGTGCGGAGGTGCCACGGCCACGTTGCTTTACCGACAAGCCGATGAACCACCACGGGATCATTCCAACGCGCAAAACTCCGAACCTCGCAGATCGTACCGAGGCCGAACAAAAGGTCTACCTGGCCTGTGCAAAACAATTCATCCAGGCCCTCCTGCCAGCCGCTACCGTCGAGTCCTTGAGTGTCAGCGCCAGCATCGATGTCGAGGACGTGATAGAGCGGCAGCCAGCGCTGTTTTCCGGCACCTTCAAGCGCGTCATTGACCACGGCTGGATGTCCGCTTTCGAGGCTCACAAAGAACAGAAAGACCTGCCACCACTGGTAGCCGGCGCCAGCATTCCCATCGAGGCTGTAAGGCTTCATGAGGCACGCACCGAGCCGCCCAAACACTACACGCTGCACGACCTGCTAAGCGCAATGCTCAATGCAGGCCGACACGTCGAAGGGGAAGATGCAGCAGCACTCCGAAAGGCTGAAGGGATCGGCACCCCAGCCACTCGGGATACGGTTATCCAGACGTTGTTTGATCGCGAATACGTAGCCACCAAGCGCAAGGGGAAACAGCAGCTAATTGTCTCCACACCACGAGGCCGCGCATTCATCGATAACACCCCCACCGAACTCTCCGATGTGCGCGTGACAGCCGCTTGGGAGCGCCAGCTCGATGCAATCCAGAACGCCCCCAACGACACAGCGGCTAAGCACGCCCGCGACACGTTTATAACTGCTCAACGCGACTTCATTACTACCCGCATCAAAGAGGCAATCGACATCATGGACAATGCACCTGAGGCAGTTTTAGAAGCAGCCAATGGCCCCACAGAGAACATGGTTTCCGCAGCACGCAAGCTAGCCGCTGCACGCAGTCTTACGCTACCAGAGGGCATCGAAAAGAGCTTCGAGATATGTCGCTCATTCCTGGACGAGGTAATGCAGCAGACACCGCCGCCGACCGACAAGATGAAGGCCTTGGCTATGCGCCTAGCTGGCGAAAATGGTGTGACGCTGAATGGAGAACTGACCTCATTCAGGGAGTGCAAAACCTTCATCGATAAGTATATGCAGATCCAAGCTCCGACCGCGAAAATGATAGCCGCTGCTGAGTCCGCCGCGAAGCGCTACCAAGTAAAACTTCCCGAGGCTGCCCGCACCTCAATACAGGAGTGTCGCGTGTTCCTAAACGAGCATCCACGCTAGCCCCGCCGAGAGGCACCCCGGGCACCCCTTGGATGGGGCTAGGACACTTGGCCGATCGCATAAAAAGCAAACCGAAAAGGACTCCCCTCGCCAAGGAAGGCGCTCAATTTTACACCCGCCAGACGTACCCACTTAGCCCCTTTAAAGCCACTCAGAACAACACGCCTGATGAGTGATAGAAGACGATAGGAACCGCAATGCACGAAGTACATCACGACGATGAATCACAGGCCGAGAACACTCATCAACGTCAATCACGCCGTACTGTTGATAGGGAGGTGCTAGCACACGAGGCCGAGCTAATGGTGGGCGCACTGACAGCCGATATAGATGCAATTATGGGCGAGTACACACGGCAGCTACTGGGCATTGTTGAGCGCATCAGGCAGGCCCAACCACGTACCCATGGCGCGGTACTTTTAGATGTTAGTCGGTGTGGCTATGGATGCCTCGGGTGCCCTCACCCGGTATGGCGTAAATGGATCAACCGACAACAGCATAGCCGGCACGCACCCTCAACGTGGCATGCCGTTAGAATACAGCGACCAGGGGTAGCAGCAAGGGCGAAAACCGTGCCTCAAGAGGCGCGAGAGCTGATCGCTGAAGCCCTCGTGTTGATCGAACGAAGAGCACGCTTTATCGACCATTTGAAACGTATTAACAAGGCCATTGGTACTGCTCGCCACTACCGACCAGAGCTAGGCCAACAAGGAAACAATTAGGACGGCATGACAATCTTTTAATAGCGCATTATTCGATTTCTCTATGGCTTGTAGTGTCACTCTACAAGCCTTTTTTATGCGTATCTGAGCAGGCCTAGCGTGGGGTTAGATATAAACCGCAATGGGCGTGAACATTGAAGCATCGCATCATTAATACGGGTGCTAGCTATACGCTTACCCCATTCAAGAGAGCGCTATTCCCAGTGATTGGAACATCACTCTATGGGTATCCATGTGCCGGGGAGAGGGCTGTTACCAAACGGCAGTAGCTAGAGGTATAGAAGGGTGGGGAAGGGTTGATCCCTCATGCATGAAATAGCTGCCATGAAAGCAACAGAAATTACGACAAGCATTTAATGATCTAGGGGTATCCCAAGCACGCCATTGTTGGCAAAGCGAGTGTCTTCGGCGCGTGTACATCCACGGTGATTGTGTTCCTGTCGGGGTATGGGGAGACCTTGCCACCGCGCCCAATGCTGGCGCTTTCGATGCGTGAGCAGCAACGGAGATAATAGCCTTGTCGGGGTATGGGGAGACCTTGCCACCGCACTCAATGCTGGCGCTTTCGATGCGTGAGCAGCAACGGAGATAATGGGCTTGTCGGGGTATGGGGAGGCCATGCCACCGCGCCCAATGCTGGCGCTTTCGATGCGTGAGCAGCAACGGAGATAATAACAAGGTAGAACGAAGTTGAAACGGGGCGGCTTAGGGATTCAGCAATCGAAAATACTAGGCCTTTCGAGGCTTGCCTCGTGATCGGCCGCGAAGCGGCCCATGTGCTTTTCGTAGAGTGCTAGACCGACCGCTCCACAAGGTCATTTTACCCCTATCAGCTAGCTATCTAGTCCCAGTACAACGAAGTGACTTGGGGCGGTTTTCCGCCTACTGCTATATCAAATTTAGGCGTATCGAGGCCTGCCTCGTATTCAGCCGCGAAGCGGCTCATGTGATCTCGTTGACTTTATGAACAACTGCAACGGTGAACACAGCAACAAAGCCCACCAGCATGCACATTTTTCCATTCAGATAGTGAAATATTTACGCACAAAACAAGATACGCGAGCGTCTATAATATTGCCCATTATTAGGTGCTTATAAGTAATTCCTGCGAGTATTTGGAATCATCATTTCTTGGGATAGGCGAATAGAGCGGGAGAGACCGTGACGGATAACTCGAACGGTTCACGGCCTTATAATCAAATCAGGGTAGTTAGGGGGATGTTCCCTTTCCTTGACCTAAGACTGCCTTGCCACAGCGATCTCAAACCTACACCCCGGCCTAAGCACCCTCAACATCGACAACTGCAACACAATCCTGGCCAGGGAAGGTCTTATTTCTGACTGGGATATTCACCCCTGAATTCATCCATGCTTTTGAGGAGGTCCAGGTAATCGATCCCGCCCGGAATCAGGCGAGTCTTTGTGGCGCGTTCATACATCCATACGCTCCATAATTTCATGTGTGTTGAAGCGCCTTCAATATCCTTGGGCATCATCCCGCCCCATTCGGGATCATCAGCCATAAACTGGAGCGCCCGATCGATGGCACGATCCAGGTCATTTCTGGGCGAGTAGAAGTCCTCCAAACGCACTTGCTCGGCCAGAATCAAAACGGCAAGCACTGGATAGTTCAGCCATTCTGCAAACTTTTCGATCACATCTCGCCCCAGGCTACTTGCTAGCCTTCGCCCAGTTTTCAGGTGGCTCAACGTGCTCGGCGCAATACCAAGGTGCTCGGCCAGGTCAGTGGAAGCCAGTCCTTCGCTAACAGCTCGCTCAAAGATTACCTGAATGAGTTTGTAGCCAGGTGTTTCCGGCTCTATTTGCAGGTAGTCGGATCTTGGCCCTTTGGGTTTTCCCTTCTGGCCATCTTTGGGGCCTGATCCACTTTTCCGTATCCCTGCCTCGATAACCTTACGTAAGCCTTTATCGTCATTCCCCTGATCCAAGTTTTCTCCCCACATGCTTTCAGCATGTTTCTAGTTAAATAGAACTATACCAGATAGCAAATTCTAATACTTATTGCCTATCCAGCGCCGCTCGGACAGCGGCAAGATTGCATCGCTACATCATAACCCAGGAGTAAGCAATGCTCATCGGACGCATAGAGCACGACCCCAAAAAACAATTCCCGTTGCAGCTACCAGAGTCAACCCTCGGTCGGCTTGAGCTGTACAAGGAGCTGTACCAGCAGACATTCGGCGAGAAAGTGGCCAATAACGATCTGGTCGACCTGATGCTCACGAATGTCATGGACAGAGACCGTGAATTCAAGCGGTTTGTGAGGGAGGAGGAACGAAAGAAAAAACAGGAGGCGAAACAGCAGGAACTAGGCGCTGGAACTAACTCCTTAGCTGGAGAAGCTGAGGCCGAACCTCACGCTGAGGCTTTAAGCCATCAGCGTGAGCAACAACATCAAGCATAAGGGCACTAGGTCTCGATATGCTGTGCTTTGATGATCTCACACATCTGTTCAACCAGGGGAACAACTCGTCTCCACTTGGTACGCAGAACACGGTGATTGCCTGTGGCCCAACTGCGCACAGAGGTAACAGCCTCGTCAGCAGCCACGGCTATCTGGCGTGGGGTCATCACTTCCATCCAGCGATCCACAGTAGCTTTGACCTCCTTGGAATCGACCCAAGCGCCGCCTTCAATAGCGACGTGCTCGGCCATGACCTCATCAAGGGCATCAAGCACCTTGTCATAGGCCACCTTCCTAGGGACCGCTCCCCCTGTCCAGGTGTGAATGGATGCCACAGAAATCGAACATTCGAGCTTACCGCTCAGGTGCTCTGCGACCTTGGCCAATGTCATGCCGTAATTGTCTCGCAGAGTAGCAATACGTCGAGCCAAGTCACTGTCGGTCTTGCTGCGCTCAACACGACCACGGGTTGTCGGAATGCTGACCTTAATTTCGCAGCCATGCCTCTCGAGCGTGTTGATCAGGTCGTTCAGGAGTGCGTTACGCATGGCTAACCTCTATGAATATTTGGCAAGTCACCCGCCTTCTGAAATGCAGCGACTTATTGGTTGGACGGCAGCCCGTTTGCATATCCCCAGACAATGGCAGGAGGACATGAAACAGGAAATATACGTAGCCTGGTTCTCTAAAGAATATGACCCTTCGTATTCCCATGACGCCATCATGAAATATGCTGGTGAGGCGGCATTTCTTGCGGTCAGCACATGGCGCCGCCATACCATCCTACCAGTGACCGTTCACAAAGCCGGTCAGGCTGATAGCGAACCCAGGGCTGAGCAGTTCGATCTGATGGCTGAACAGATCCCTGGTTTCACTGAAGAGTTCAACGACGAAATCGACATTGACCCTGAGGCTTTCGTTGAGACCACTTCGATGGCTTCAGTGCACCTCATCGACCTACCCAAACGCTCAGCTCGAACTGAGCTGTCTCATGAAAACCTGCTGGCCCTTCACTGCGAAGGCCTTTCGCCCGCTGAGATAGCAGCCGCAGCGAACATGACCGAGCGCAGCGTATACCGCAGATTGGAACGCCTTAAACATGGAAACCGTAGTACAGTATAGTAAAATTGCAGCGTTATCGGTAGCACTCTCAGGAGCTGCTTTATCCACTGTCACATTTGCCTCAGATCAGGACCTGGGTGTACTTGGCCCTACTTGGGAGATCGTAGAGCCAGACATGCGGCTTGCCATCGTAGCCGAGGCCCATGGTGTCGACTGGGACTCCGTTAATGAGCACCTAGCAGGGCAGGCTCAAAATCATACGAGAGACATCCCCGATTGGTTCGTCCCGATAGCCGAGCACACCGAAACTCACTTCGTAGATCCGTCCTATACGCTGGGTGAAGACATCGAAGCCTTGAAGCGGCAACCCGATGGTACATACCAATGGGGAGTCATCTATGAGGCCGGCACCAAGGTCAACCCCCTCGAGCACATACAGCCAGAAAATTGGCTCCTCGTTGTTGATCTACGAGCCGATGATCAGCGTGAGCTGGCCATGACCTTAAAGGCCCGACACCCAGCCAACCTAACAGTGATCGTCACAGCAGGAGATCCAGGCAGTTTGGCGTCGGATCTTGGCCAAGCTGTGTACTTCGCAGAGGAGTGGCATTTCGATCGGCTGGGCATTACCCACACCCCCTCTTTAGCCGGCGTTCGGGACAGTCAGCCTGACGTAATCGAAGTGACCCATTTCGCCTATCCCTACGATGTCACCACCTTGGAGGAACACCTGCCATGAAGAGGTTACTACTCTCTGTTCTGACTGTTGCAGCCCTCACAACGGGGAGCGCCTATAGTGCATCCCCGCTATCGGGCTCTGCCGCATGCCGGGGAGAGATTTTCAATCCCATCAACGACGCGAACTGGAACAACATGTTTCCGGTAACGGTAGCCGGAATTTCCATGGGCGGTGGGTCTAATCCTTCCCTTATGCACATGGACCCAATCTGTTTATGTCCAGGGCCCTATGGCATCGACATGCCAGGGATCGGCATGACGTTCTGGGAACCAACGTTCCTCGCTGAAGTGGCGCGAACACCCGGCTGTATGTCGACTCTCGGTGGCACGCAGGTACTAACCGGATACGACTCCCTGACTTCTAACCAAACGTATGGCTCGGGACGTGGAGATAGCAGCGTTACCAGGATGCAAATCCACTGGTATATCTACCCTCTGTTCAGTGTACTCAACATGATGAGTTCGCTGGGGTGTATGAACACCTCCGGGTTTAACCTTGCAGACCTCACTGAGGTCGACGCCACTTGGCAGGATGACACTTGGACATCTATCGCATTTCCAGAGTCAGCTCTCTTCGCCAATCCGGTTGGCACTCTCTCGTGTATCCCTGACGCCGTAGCTTCTGCAGCGGGTCGCCCCCTAGACATGATGTTCTGGTGTCAGGGCTCGCAGGGCGTCGTCTATCCCCTTACTGGCTCAAGCACGACTCACAGCTCCCCCCAAGGTGGGAATCTCCACGTCCTTGGCAAGTATATGCAGCGTAAGACGCGCATGGCGGGCCTGTTATCAACGACCGGCCCTTGGGCTGAATGCCAGTCCGTTTACCTGCCGAACATGATTCGCAGCCAATACCGGATTGATCCGGTGGCCCCAGTTGCCAGCAACCAAACTGCTGTTCTTGGAATGTCCGAGTTCCGCTGGGGGATGCTGCCTCCCGCCAACACCGCTGTTCGTACTGATTCCGCATTCTTGATCTGGGTAGGTAAGCAATGCTGCGCACTCTGACCGCTATTACTTTGACGCTATTCAACACATCGGCGTTAAGCCAACAAACACCCGTAGAGGCCGCTCAAGACGCTTTCTCTGCTCTTCAAGGGTCACAGGCGCCTAGCGACCTATTCGCTGGCCAGAGGAGCCCTGAGGCAATCCTGGAGGCGATGGGCGCGGGCACAAGCGGATCAACTGCAGGCCAAGCAGCCGGCACTGAGATGCTAGAAAACGTTCGGGCTCAAGGCCAGACAGGTGGAATCGCAGACCCTGAAATGGCTGCTGAATGGCAAGCATTGAGGGATTCGTTAGACCTTGGTGAACAGGATCGGCTGTATTTCTTCATCTCATTTTCAATGCCCGAAAGCTTGATTCGTAGCTATGCGCTTGATGCAGCCAGAGCAGGAGGCGAGCTGGTTCTGCGTGGAGTAGAGCCAGGTATGACGCTCCGTGACTTCACCATGGAGCGCTTGCTGAAGGTACTACGTCCTGGAGGCATGACAGCACCGATCCAGATCGACCCGCGACTGTTCGATACTTACGAGATCGAAACCGTGCCCACGATTGTCCTTGCCAAGGAAGATCCCATGGGCGTGTGTCAGACCGCCAAGCGCCAAATCGGTGAAATCGATGGCCAGCAGCTTGAGTACCATGGCTGCCCAAAGGGCAACCCAGACGATTACTGGAAGGCAGAAGGGTCAGTAACTGCCCTATATGCCTTAGAGCAATTCAACAAAGGCGGTGCCAGCAATGCCGAGGTTTATATCAACGCGCTCAAGGGCGAGGGTGCCGAAAGCGCTCCTGAGCAGAGCGGCATTGCGGGAGCACAGTGGGAATCGCTGAGCGACGAGCTAGCTGAGCGCAACGCACAACGGCTCCGCGACCGGTATCAAGGCACCGACCGTGAAGTTTACGACACGCCAATGGGGCCGGCTGTTGGTCCCGCGGGACAGAATATTGATCATCTCTGGGAGGAGTGACATGCCAAAGGGCTCTTGCTTAAAATTGTTTGCCATGGGGGCTGCTTTCGCAGCTTTTATGCCCTTGAGCGAGGTGGCTATAGCCACCCCTAACCAAGCGGGTATGAACGCTGGAGGGGCCTGGGCTCGAGACTTCAACCCAAGCAACGCCTTCCGTTCTGCTACATCGAGCCTGGGGCTTGAGGATACGAAAACCTCAGGTGAGCTTGGAGGGGAGGTGGGGCTACAAGTTAAACAGAAACAGCAGCGAAACTTCAGATGTCGCGACGGGGCTCGGCTCACTGCAGGGGGCATCCGAGTCTTTATCGAAGAGTGTGAACAAAGCGACAGTGGTGAGCTTGATCGAATCAGTGTATCGGTATGTGACGCCCTAACTCAGGGGATACGGTGTAGCGAGGATCGCTATACCGTCACAAGAGAAATCCCACTCGGGGGAGAGGCGGCCTTCAGCGGAGGCAACCTGTACGGGGCATACCGAGTCGAGGCCGAATGCTCCTCATCATCCTGCACCATGACCATGCACCAACTTCACGGGGACGCATGGGGCGGCAATGATATGCGTCAACAAGGGAATGATAGGGTCAATCAAGATCCCAGCCACCCCTCAAATACGATTGCTGATGTACGTGATAACCCAACCTTTGACCAAGGAAGTCAGTATGCCGAAGACCGATCCAAGTGTTTGGGAGCACAGATAAATCAGCTTTTCAGCCAAGGGGACATCCCCGTATCTTGTGATCCTGATGACCCAAGGACCATCGACTTCCTAGATATTGAGGGAGGCGAACAGTGTGAACCAGATGAAATAACATCAGAAAAGTGTGAAGTTGACATACCAACCAATGTAGTTACATGCGAACCAAACAGTAGGAACTGCAAAGTTGAAAGGAGAACAGAAGAACATGTGTGCAGCATGGAGCGAGAGGTGTCTGTCGTAGGGAGCGAGCTGGAATGCAAGAACATGTACTTCAAGTGCGCTCCTAGTGCAGGTAGTTGCTGCAATATAAGAATAACCTGTAACAACAATGGTACAGCTACTCTCAAGCACAATGATTGCTGCGGAGACACCTACACATTCAATGCTAATGATGTCAATTATCTCACTGGGAGTGGGCAGCAATACGCTTACCATAGTGCGAGCAGAATAATCTGTGAGGCAACTGGTAATTGTGTCGTTAATTACCAGGCGCATAAATGCAGCAACAAAAATAACAAGACAGGGTATTACCCAAACTATAACCGCATAACGCTAACCACAAAGAATATATATGAAGACAAGTGGGTAGATTCCTGTGGTCCGCTTGAAGAAAGAAGGCCTGTGACAGATTGAGGTGATAATGCGGAACACAACAATTTATCTAGCATATATGTTGCTAATAGCATTCAGCATGATATTAGACAGAGGCCTCCTGATTCAGGAGGCTAATGCTGATCTAGCGGATGTTGCTGAATGCTATGAAGTTGGTAGGTGGTGCGTGGACTCCTCTCCAAGGACGATTGGGGGGGAAACTGTGCATCGTGACTGTTGGGAATATGCCCGAAAGTACCTATGTTATGGTGAAGCATTTAGCAATGAATGCAGCTTGTCGCAGCTCAACCGAGAAGATGAATGGGAGCTAGTAAATACTCACAGCGAAACATATCCGAGCACGTTTACGCAATATGACAATGTGTTGCCAAACTCATGGATTGAAGAGTGGCAAACAACAGATTCAATATGCGACGGGACAACGCAATACGGGTGCGGTCCAGACATAAGCAGGGAAGATATTACAGATGGCTCAGGGAATATTGTCGGCCAGAAAGTTACTAAGCGCTGTTACATCGGAGAGACACCACGCTGCAATAACGACCCGAACTGCAACGTAACTAGCTATGAATGCACCAGAGAGCAAGATGGTTTATGCGTTAAGCAGGAACAGACGTATACATGTCGCGAGGATGGCAAATGCGATCCAAGCTCCTACGAGATAATGCCTGAAGTTAGCGATGATGAAGGCGCCTTTTCAGACGCTATTGCAGCGGCTGGCGTCATGGACATGATCGCTGCTGAGGGTGGGCTAGATGAAAACTTGCGTATCTTCTCTGGCCTGGAGCGCGAATGCAAAGCCATAACTAGCGATTTCCGCCGCATGATGGAGTTCAATGCAACCGTATCAACCGTTTTGGCAACGTATTTTGGCGGACCGCTCGGGGCTGTCTTAGCTGGCACAGCATCAGCAGACATCCTTAATGCTATTGAGCACATGGAGTGCTGCCAGGATGATCCAGAAGATGTCGTGTTGACCAGCTCATTTATTTCTATGGCAACGGGGATCGGTGCAGACTACTGCGACCTTGAAGATGTTGAGCTTGCAGCAGCTCGCATGGCAAAACGAGCCGTCCAAGTTACACCCGGCTTTGTGCCCACCAATAACACGCTATGCACATTCGCTGATTATATATACAACGCGCCTGCAAAAGGTGACATGTCCTACGCGAAGCAAATCTGCTCACACTGGACCAGGCCTTGGTCGATGGTAAATACCCAAACACAGGTAGACGACTACCAGCGTTGGTGTGAGTTTGACTCGATGCTTGCCAGAATTATTCAAGAGCAGGGGCGTGATCAACTTGCTGTGCTGGCTTCGCAAAACGCAGGTGGTGCTGTTACCAAGCGTACTGAGTTTGCATTTTACAATTCAGCGGGAGGGTGGACGGACGAGCTAAATGTCAACGGTAATCGAGTGCGGTTCTGGCAGTGGAAAGAAGAATGCTCTACTGATGAAGGCTTTACCAACTCGATGCTGTCTGGATACGACTGCCCCTCCAGTCCAGATATTTATGCCGTAGCCTGCTCAGAATCTTCATGCGGGGCGCCGCCAGACCACCCTGTGTATGGCTTTAGCCCAGGCTGGGAAACCCATCGCTTAGAAGCAGAGGACCATCATACCCGTGCGATCAACCGCTATTCGGTTGTAGAGGGAGGATGCTTTGACGATGGTAGCTGCGAATATAAGGTTCATGCTTGGAAGGCTGGCGCTGGTGGCCAGATGCGCATCCCCTTAGACATGAAGTGGCCAATTAACTTCCCAAATGACGGATGGGGCGAGTTTTCTTGGGCACATAACAATGTTCACTTTGAGGCCTTCACTAATCCGCTAGGTACAGAATCCCCTACCAGGGGGCTGCGGATGTGTATCGGCTCATCGTATCAATGCCGTTACGATGCGGCCTGGAATGAAGTCAACATCCAGAATGACATAGCCAATTTGAATAACTATGTCAGCAACAGTCCACCTGTAACTCTAACTGGAGGCTGTTCCGCTGAGGAATGTGAGTTTAGGGCCTCAATCGAGGTCAATCTCACCGCCAAGCCGTGGTACACCTACTCTGAAAAGAAGTACGAGCCGTGCATGCTAAAGGTGTTGGGTAGCTGTGTGACAAAGGCCTCGACAACTTATGATCGACAGTACACTCCTGACTGCACTGGGTTCACTATCGACGAGTTCCTTGCCCTTGATCTTGGCGATATGGATTTCTCGGAGTATGTGGAAACGTTGTCGGAAAAAGCCAAATCGGAGTTCAACCAGACATGGGCAAGATAGCTTTCATTCAAGCTACTTGTGTGGTGATGGCATTGGTATCTACGGGCTCCTTCGGGAGTCCAGTAGACCGAATCACTGCCCAAGCTGAAGCGCTGGCATCGGGCGCTGCCGGCTCAGAAGAAGTAGTGCAGAACGCAGGGCAGAGGCCATTCATGTTCACGCCCAATAATGGGTATGTAGGCCTAGAAACCCAGCTTGATGTATCGCACACCTATACGTCCTTTGAGCACGGCGGACAGAACATTAGAAGAGTTGAAAAAGCCGTTGTCGACTGGGGTGACGGCTCAAGTCCGACCACGGTGATCCCTGGCACGCCTGCCTACCATACGTATGGCCATCGCAATAAGCAGGGTGCCATTACACCGCATGGAAGCATTGTCTATACCGGCAGGATTACGTTCGTGACTACTTCAGGTAACGCATATACCGAGCAGTTCCGGTATAGCATGTGGCATTCCTTTCTTGATTCGCTTGTTCCTGGAGGTAGATCACTACCCAACACCATGCTGCCGAGCGTTAGTGGGGCTGGTGGCAGGGATCGTTTGCCCAGTGGCTTCTTTGATAGGAACAATCAATGATGAAAACTATTATTCAGTGCGCACTGTTCGTAGTGTCGGCAGCCATGCCTTTGTTTGCCATTGCCCAGGAAGGCTCCAATGAACCTAAGCATCAGCTTTACGGCGGTCACGATGCTGGTGCACTACTTAGCAAGTCGCTTATGTTGACCAGCCAGTTAGATTGGATCAATGCCTGGTTGCAGAACCTTGGAGGCAAGCCTCCAGAGGATTTGCCACAAGGCTATATCGGCGTTCTAGTCTTTGCATCCTACCCAGGACACCTCATCAGCCTTCACCCTCAGAACGACAGTTCCTCTTTGACGATTCGCTGCCATCAAGTGCCTCTTGCGGACAGTCGTAGCTACATCGCTCCGGCAGCGTGGGCAGCTGGAATGTTCCATGCTGATAGCGTGACGCTCGAGGATTGCCCATGATAGCCGGCAGAATGGATGCGCTGGCACTTACAGCGATAGCAGCCGGCGTTGCGGCCACTACACCTTGGGCAGCCGGTTCGTTCCCTGCATGGCCTGCTGGTGTTCTCGGGTCGCTGGGTATGGCACAGCTTACGTGGAGCCAGGCTATGGCCAAGCTGCGCCAGCACGATGAGGATTCTCGGGAGGGCTTCGTGCTGCCCTCAGACGAGCCAGTAGATGACAAGGGGCCTTCTTTACATATCGGCCTGACCACCGACAAAAATACACGAATCAACATGCCCGACATCCTCGGGCAGCGACACACTGCCATCGTGGGGCAGTCTGGTGTGGGTAAGACCACTCTTGGTGAATATATCCTCTGGCAGCAAACTGCGCGTGGGCGCGGATGGCTTTTCATTGATGCCAAGATTGATCGGGACACACGGGATCATCTAGCGTACATGGCCAAGGTGACAGGCCGCGAAGATGAACTCTACATTATCGACGTGTCAGACCCCGATAACGCCAATACCTATAACCCTGTTCTTCATGGAGATCCTGATGAGGTGGCATCCCGGCTGATGAACCTCATTCCATCGGCTGAGAACAATCCAGGCGCCGATCACTACCGGCAATCTGCTAACCATGCACTCACGGTCATTATTGCCGCTCTGCAAGCCTCCGGTCAGCTATATCACTTCGGCGACCTATCAATTCTATTGCAGTCTGATCGTGCGCTGGAGAACCTGGAGAGAATGACCCCTCAAGGGCCGGAGAGGCGGGCGCTTTCGATCTTCCTCGACCAGTTCCGTGCCCGAACTAAGGAGGGGACAAAAATCGACCTCAACCGCATGAAGCAAACACTGGGCGGGATGGCAGGTCGGATCGCACTGTTCGCCCAGGGCAAGTTTGGTAAGGTCTTCAACGTTTATGCACCGGAAATCGTACTCACCGAGATTATTCGCAAGGGTCACATGCTGTACGTCTCTCTACCAACGATGGGAAAGGACACCGCAGCCCTCAACCTCGGGAAAATGATCGTCTCGGACATTCGCTCTGCTGTTGCCTACATTCAGGATCTACCCAAGAGCAAAAGGCCAAGCCATTTCATCGCGCTCCTGGACGAGATGGGCGCTTATGTTATGGAAGGGGTAGGCCGTCTCTTCGAGCAGGCGCGATCGGCCAATATCGCACTGATTCCAGCCTTCCAGTCCTTTAGCCAGCTCAATAGAGTCTCGCCAGACTTTGCAGACATAGTGATTCAGAACACATGGAACAAAGTGTTCTTCAAATTCGGAGCGAAAGACAGCCCTGAAGAGGCCGCTGAGATACTAGGTAAAACCAAGCGATTCCAACGCACCGTGTCAGTCTCGGCAAACCAGGGTGAAAGTGCGCAGTATCTGAGAACCACCCCACAATCCAGTATGTCCGATGGTGGTGGCATGGGTGAAAGCTGGCGTGAAGTTGAGGAATTCAGGGTAACGCCAGATCAATTGCGAGCCATGGATATGGGCCAAGCGGTCATGATGTTGGGTGCTCGCATGTATCACTTGAGAACACCTATGATCAACTACCCCAAACACATACCTTCTTTTAAGGTTATAAAGCGCAAGATGAAGATGCCAGCCGACAAGCAGGCGCTTAATTTTGAGGAACGGCTAAATGAGTTTCTTACTGCTACTGCTTAGGGTGCAGCCATGATTACAGTGTTGTTTTGGACTACTATCGCTATTTTCGCCATGCTGCTCTTAGGGATTCTGCCGGGGGTAAAGGAAGTCTTTAGGCCGATCATGGATATGATCTCGAAGGGAACCGTCGAGATTTTGAAGTTCGCCGGGGGGTATATTCTTTGGCTTGCCAAGACAATAATTCATGCCCATATCGACCTTGTTACCCATTTATGCCATAAGCGATCATACTTTGATCCTGCCGAAAAGATGCGGAAATAGCTCTTTCTTGATTGACTTTGAAAACGTCGTACAGTATTATTTTATAACAGTATGGTAATTGCGTCGATCGTTCGGAGGTTGAAATGGCTAACAAAAATCGCAAAGCTCGCCGCCAACGTGCGATCGCTGCACGCCAAAGTGCCGCCCAGAAATCTAAGGGCTCTTTCGTAGTGAACGAGCTACAACACCTGATCGGTGCAGAAGAAGAGGACGTGGTGCGTGCCGCTAGATGGAGAGCCAAACAGAACATATACGTGTTTCTGATGGTGAACTTGGTAATTATTCCAGGCCTGCTGGCATTTACCTACTTCACTTGGGATCGTGCGCCAGGCAAAGTCCTTCCCTTCATCTGGGCAGGGTATATTCTGGTTCTTGTCTTCCAGGCAAGGGCGATGGTGAGGTTCAAGCGGATCATCAAAAACGCATAAAAAAAGGCCCCGCTCTGTGCGGGGCTTTTTATTAAGGGCGAGTATCCATTAATTCACGCGGGTCAATATCTGCCCCTTGGTTAGGGGAGGGTGCATCCGGTGATTCAGAACTTCGGCGTACCTGCACGCGATTAACCGTGGCAGCCGTGGCATTCTGGGTTGGACCATTGTTGGCCTGAGAATCTATTTGCTGCTGAGTAGACGGCATAGGAGAGTTGGCTGGCTCAAATTCACCGTCCCCTCCATAAGTGTAATATGCATGCCCTCCGTCGCGCTCAACTGCATAGACTGCCTTATCGTTCTCATAGTAGGTAGGTACGTAGGTGTCACCTCCTATCTGTATGTTGGATCGTTCTCCTCCGGTAATGAGGGCATCAGCGTTTTGACGGTCAGCGGCGTCAATTGCACGTCGATCGGCGACAGTAAAGCTACCTCCTGTATCGATCACATGATATGTATCTGGCCTCTCTACGTTAGCTTGCGCACTTCCTTGAATCCCCCCCAGTCGCTCGCTCGTATCAACCGATAGTGAACTCACACCATTACGCTCAATAGGCGAGGTGACGCCACTTGCCGTATCTGCTCGCTCGCCCACATCGGCTGCATTTGCCCCGACCACACCGCTAACAGCACTCCCTCGGCTGGCAATTTCCGCATGATCGGCATTCTGCCTCTGCTCAACCTCGCCCCGCAAATCATTAGCATCCACACGCATAGCAGCAATAGTCTGAGGGCTGGCGGGAGTAGGAATCGACCCACTGCGACTTGCAACATATTCCTCGCGTGCCTGCTGTTGAACCTGGACAGCTTCTTGGTAATCGTTTGAGGCAGCGTAGAGCATAGAGGCACGATCTTCGCCGACTCGCCCTTCAAGAACCTGCCGCGATTCACTCTCTGATACCTTTTCTGAGTACCGGCTACCATCTTGCCCTACAACCTGAACTGCACCATTTTCCGCAAAAGATAGTTTCCCAGCATTTGATTGGTTCAGACTCAAAGATTCATCTCTCGTTTCTTGGCTCGTATCAGAACCACGGACACCGGCTTCACCCTGTACCGATGTCCTTGCATAAGCGCTAGCACCCGCATTAAGCGTTATCCCGACCTCTGTTTTACCTCCAGCTTCAGCAGAGACCTTGCCTGCTGCATGCCACGTAAGATCATTAATCTCCTTTTCAGATAACCCTGCCTGTTCCATCACCTGTCTTGTGGCGGATAGCTCCGACATATATTGCTGCCCTTGCTGATCCTGGGACATCCTTGACCAGTCAACCGAGCCATCTGTAACAAACCCTTGATCTTGAGCGTATTGGGTGGCCGATCTGAATGTGTCAGTCATCATATTCTGGGACTGCTCACTAAAGGATTGCTTCGCCTCTGCTGTTCGCTGTGTGGCTTCACTAAATGCCTGCGACTTAGATAGGCTCTCCCGCATGTCTGCCGCTCGTAGACCCACGTTAGTATCCTGCCCGCTCATATTAGTAACTTGAGACGCCCCTACGCCGACATGGTGAGCGGAGACCTCTTCACCAGAGCTATAGCGGTGAGAGGTTTGGTGAGCATTCATGTTCGCGTTGTTCATGCTCACCTGGCCAGCCGTGGCTGCACCTGTAGACATATTATTCGCCGCTGTCGCCGCTTGTTGGCTGCCAGATGCCCTGTCCAAGACAGAAGTGAAGGCGTAACCGCTGCCTGATACCAGCCCCCACATGATGGCGGGCACTAAGGTGGACATAAAACCTGACGCCATCACCATCTTGTCCGACATATCACTGACTGCGCTCATATTGGCCATGGTTAGGCCATCAGCGAGGTATCCTGCTGTTTGGCCCTGGAAGTAAAGCATCATGATGTAGTTCACGATCGCAAGCCCTGGCCACCACAAGATGAGCCAGGTCATCACCTGAGCATACGAGGTGCCCATCTTCTTGCCCAAGCCGGGGACCAGCACCGCAGCAAACACAATCGGCGCCAGCCCAATCACGAATGCCTGTAGTATCGCGAAGAAATAGCCCGCCATATCCCGGAAGAGAATGGCAGTGCTATACCATCCAGATTGCTGGGCACGTCGAGCCTGTTCCATATTCAAGGCTGAGATCAGCTCATTTGAGCCTGTGGCCATTGCTGCGTATTCATATGTGCCAGAGTACATTTCTGCGATCGCGGCCTGGGTGGCTAGCCCTGTGGCGTCCTGAACGGCACTCCCGCCTGAGGCCCAGCGGAAGGAATCATCCAGAGCGGCTTGTGCCAGCGCTGTTGATCCTGCTGCCTGCTGAAGCCAGAACGGGGATGCTTCCCTCATACCGTTCAATAGCGCGGGAGCTGCAGTCTGCAAACGGTTATCGATGCTCGCGTAGGCCTCATCGCAAGCCTGCATGCCGCCATTCGGATCGGTAGAATCATAGACGACTGTATAAACCGCTTGATTCAGGTTGTTACCTAAAACCCCCCATGCATTTTGTGAGGTTATCAGCGTCACAGGGGAAATTTTTCCGCTAAAGATATTCGGCAAGGCGCAGTCATTCATGAAACTTTGAATGCTAGAGCGCAGATAGGGATCAGTCAGGCGGATCTTCTTCATGTCATTCAACATGCTCGCCGCCATCCCAACAGGAGCCCCCTCTGAAATTCTAAGACTCTCGAAGTTTGGGGTCGTAAAGTTGGTTTCTATCCCGCTAGTGGCCCACATCCCTATCTCTGAGATAACGACTGCAGGAAGGCCTATGGCAGCCGGGACGCCTTCAATTCTCTGTATGAACTGTGGTGACCCAACGCCATCCCACACCATGTCCTCTATGAGAATATCGATCTTCAATGAGAACAGCATGTATACAGTCAGGATCATGCCGGCAAAATACATGGCCACCTTTTGCAGGCTTCCGCCAAGTATTCCTGTAAAGCACATCGCAAGGAAACCCGCCATCGCCAAGAACAGCGCCAAACTCCTGAACCCGGGGTTTGAGTCAGGGTCAGTCAGTCGTTTGATCGCCTCCAGTATCTGCGCCAGCGCATAACCGTTGCCATAACCATAAAATGTCCAAGTGTCGCCACTAGCCGGCGTCATGGTCTCTGCGATCGCAAGCCCTGGAACAGCGACCATCGCGATAGCCGCAAGGGCAGGAACAAGCCATTTCATCAGTCGACCTCCCGAGCCATGTCACGGGCAAAATCCATACCGGATAGGCCCATGGCGTGAAGGTTACGCAGAGTGGCGCGGTTGATCTTGTCCACCTGACTCATGATGTTTTCCTGTGTCTCAGCCATGAGGTTAATTTGCTGAGCCTTCTGAGAGGTCATGACAACTAACTCATTCTGAGCCTCACGGAATTCACGCAAGATTTCACCCGGCACGGATGATGTCATCGATGTCTTAGCTGTTGCCTGGACGGCATGGCGGATGTACTCGATAGAGATCATGTAGGAAAGAATGGTCGAGTTGCCAACAACGAGGTCGTAGGCAAGGTCCGGGTAGGTCGCTGCAACATTTACAGCCTGATACAGCGGGAAGGGCGCTGCAGCGATGATGGCCTTCTGAGATGCAGTCAGGGGGCTCCCGCTGGCAACGTTCTTAACCGCACCTTCCAGCTCCATGATAACGGTTGTCAAAAAGCCGTGGCCGAGGGATATATCCTCAACTTTCACTTTATTTGGGTTCCAGCAGTCTCTCAGATCGCTGTTGTTACAGGTATAAATCTCTGTGGCCTGACCTGAAGTGCCTGACCATACCTTGTCCTCGCAAAAACTGTTCACAAAGTCCGCGTATTCAATGACTGTCGGTGAGGCTTTATCACTTCCGCATAGGAAGATGTCTAACATCGCATCGGCTGTTTCGATGGTGGGAGCAAAGGTGTTCGAGTCTCCACTACCTCCTTTGTTACGAACCTCCGTACCAATCCAACTCATCAGCAGCTCGGCAAATATTTTGTTCTCTGCCCCCATGTTGTTACTGCCATCTCGCCCAGGGGCAATACCTGCTTCTTGAAGGCCTAGCCATGTGCGGTTGCCGTCAACCTCTAAGGCCATTGCACGATCCCCCGGATTGTTGCTGAGATGGTCTCGAACTTCACGGCCCGAATCTGACTTGGTATCACATGTGTCCTGTTGGGCTGCCAGCCAGTCACTTTCCACACCTTCAAACATCCCGACCGAACTACACCAGAGATTACCTAATTCACCCGAGTAGTCAGGAAACCCCTCAACCAATGCGGTAGCAGCTTCACAGCTGTCTTGGGATAGTTTCGCCGCCGCCTGTGCCATGCGCTGTGCAAACTCGAGCACATCCCCGCAAATAGGACAAAGCTGCTTGAGTGCGAGCTGGAAGGAGAGGGCCACAACCCCTTGGGCGATCTGCTCCAACATCTGCTGGATCTGTTCACTGTCGATGTAGGAAAAGCCGCCAAAATGCGCATCAATGCCGTTGCAGCCTACGTCTAGCCGGGGCGGGTCCATGTTGACGAGTGAGTAGCGATTCTGAGAAAACCGCATGGTTAAGCCTCCGGCCGTGTACCCATGCCTTGTTCTGGTTTCAAACGATGATGCGCTGTTCGAGCTACTAAAGCCGCCCCCGGCACTAGAGAGCCGGTCAAACGCATTTTCGAGTGCGTTGGCCTCCGCCTGGCTTATGCTGGCCGTTATCGACATTCCGCTGATCACGGCTGTCGCCATCATGGTTACCAATTTTTTTCGGGAGAACATTACTCAACTCCTTGGGGAATGCCGGCGCCGAGACCACCGGATGACCGTTCAAGCATGTCGGGGACACTAAAATCAACGGGAGGGCTCGTGCCGTCACCAACCGCCTCGAGGCCCTTCTCTGCAGCCCGTTGGATTGCACCGAAAAAGACCTCAATTCTCGAAGTGATCCGCTGCGCTGCTTCAACACCACTAGAGACGCGGAACCAAAGATCATCCTGTGGCAGGTAGAGCCATAGATCCGGCACCGCTTCGACGGCTAGGTGACCCGCAGCCTCCACTGACCGCCCTGAGGTATCGCAGCTGCTCGAGAACGCTGGCATGCACACCTCATCGAGAGGTGCGTTATATATGGTTAGCCCAGTACGTCTTTCGAGCTGCTTCATAACTGGCTGCATGTCATGACAGAACTGGCAGCTAGACCGGGTAAACCAGACGAGAAACCCGTTCTGGTCGTCTATCTCTTCCATGACCGCGTTGCGCTTGCCATCTCGTGCTCGTGACGCAGCACGAAGACCAAAGGATGAAACAGGGCTATGCACGAGGGGGTTGAGATCTTGGTTTTGAATCTGATTCCACTCCCACATCCTGGACATGGTGATGGCTTGGTCGACGGCCCATCGCATGTATCGCTGAAAGGCCTCGACCGTCTCTGGATTGTTGGGATTCATCACTGACTGATTCAGGAGCATGTCGCGCTGCTTGGCCTGAAACTCGAAACTCCCCTCAGGATCGACAAAACCACACGAGGGCTCCCACTGCTCCGGGTCTGTACAATCCAGCTCTTCTTCAGGCGCCTTGGCCATCGGTATCTCGACAGGGGGCTCTTCAGACTTCTCATCCTTCTCATCATCTAGGTGGCCCCAGAACCAACCGCACTCGCGAGGATTATTGCTATCAAGGCAGGCTTGCCCTCTGCCCCCATCGGGCTGGGCTATGGCGGTCGGACTCAGCGCTAGCAAAAGCGTCAGCATTAGCAGCAGTATTGGCGCCGGCAATAGGCCGGCGGTCAGGTGTTTCATAGCACAAGGCTCCGTATCAAAATCGCGGCGATGACCCAGGCCAAAAGCACGGGCCAAAATTCCGTGGTGCCGCCATCCCATAGCTTCAGGGAATAGCGTTTGGCGGGGTGCCACACAGGCACTCCCAAAGGGGTGCCTGCATCTCCAATTACGTGAGAGAGCCCACCCACCGAAAAACCAAAGAGGAGGGCGCCAAGCAAAGGCGCATCAGGTAACCAAGCGGCTGATACCCCTGCTAGCCCCAGCCAAGGGAGCATCCAGTGGGTCACGGTCCTATGAGGGATGACCGTGGTGGGACCAATACGGATCTCCAGCCAGTCAGGTGCCGTTGATCCAGGCAGCGCCATCGCCGCTACCGCCAGTGCTGACATCCCGCCATAGAAGGGGGTCATAATCGCACCAGCCGATGCGCCAAGCGCCAGGCCAAATAATCGATGAACGTTCCCGGTCAAGGGGCCTCCAAATTCCTGTGTCATGCACGCGAAAAAGCCCCAATTCCGCTATGGAATGGGGCTATGGAACGTCAAGCATGTTGGGATTGCTGTCGCTGGATAATTCGGCGTCGCTGCGCGATCGCTCCCTTGAGCCGAGCTGACAGGTGTGCATCCAATTGAGCGCTATTGACCCAGCGTTCTGCCGAAACAAGGCGCTCAACATCTGAGTTTTCAATCTCCGTTAGAATCGCCTCGGGCGACGCCAAACGGTGACCATTTGATATCCGCTGCTCTGATGGCTCAGGCTCACCCTGGGGGAGAAGCGCTGAGGTTTGCACAGCAGACTTGTAGGCAGCATTTCCATCGTCATCAGGGCCTTGAGCAAGACCAAGAAGAGCCATCAACCCATATCGACGTGCATACGTCTGGGCTGACGCCACGCCATGGCTATCCAGGGTTTCAACTGGCATTTCACAGTAAGAGCCAATGTATTCCCCGGAAGGACCATGAATGAGCATGGTTTCCATCACTACAGCCCCCACCGTTCCGGGCACAGGTGCCTGAACCAGTGCGATTTCAAACTTATTCAAGACTGCGCGAATGGTGCCGATTACAATTGCCAGGCTCGCATAGCGGCTGTCGTACATCGGGTTCGTAGAATCCGGTGCGATCAGGCCACCTAGCTCAGCCTGAACTGAAGCCAGTGCTTTACCGATTCTGGCGATTGAGTCACTACGATTCATAACGTGCTCTCCTCCCATCCCCCTGGTGTCGGGGTCTCATGAGAGGTAGGGGCGCCACTGACAGACAAACGGGAGGTGGTATTGAGAAAGCCGAGAGGAGTAGCTACGCCTCTGAGGTGACACGATCAAGCGGTTAATTCAAACATACGTTTAGTTGAATAACTCGTAGGGAGAACTGATGCACCACGTAAGGGAACTAGAATCATTCCCTAGGCCCCATATAACCCTGGTCTCAACATTAAGAACCAATAAAAAAAGTCAGACTGGTTATGGAATGAAAAATCGAGCGGCAACTTCGGACCCTGTGCTGAAAGCCTTGAGTACAGAAGCGCCGCCTGGTGGCATGCTATCCACGCTAAAAAGCGCGAACTCAACCGGCATGAGCTTCAAGCGGGGTGGGGTGGGGTGGGGTGGGATGACCTAAGGGGTAAGTAGCTGCTTGACCCAATCAGATTCAGCAAATTTATAAAAAACGCATCCGTCCTCTTGAATCTGAAAATTCTGAAAAATGAAAAACCCTCCTGACAATGGATGTCAGAAGGGTTTGAAGGGTTAAGCAGCTTCGCTCTTGCGGGGGAATCCCGTGAGCCCACTACTGGTGTACACATCAGCCCAATCGACACTTACATCGACTGAACTGGGTGCATCAGGGATCTTAATAGACACTTGAATCCCTTTCTCTAAAAGCCGAGCCTGGAGCGCTTCCGCCGCTTCCTGGCCAGCCTTACGGCCTTTCCTGTCGGGGAGGTCACGATCAGCCCAGATAACGACTTCCGTAACACCCTCAGGCGGCTCGAACGACCTCATCAGTGAGGCTGATAGCACCGGCCAGACAGGCATCCCAGTTGCAGCCCGAATAGCTAGCGAAGTTTCAATACCCTCAGCTACACCGATAACGCCGGCTGTTACCGTACCCAAGCGGATAGCACCACCATGGACATCGCCACCATTCACCACAGGGAACAGCTTTTTGGCCTTGATTACAGGCGCCTTCTTAACCACACCACTTTCGGAGCGGTTGAGATACGTCCTATGCATCGTCACAGGCTTTCCAGCCGCATCCCTGACTATGGTTATCAGTGCAGGATAGTGGCCCACCACTTTGCCTTTTTCGATGTAAGCCAGCCTAGGATGGAGGCGTGCCTCCGTCTCGAGAACGCTGAGCATTGGCTTTACAGGCAACCCGCGGAACTGCAAATAGCTTGCTAGCATGAAGCGACCTTCGCCCCTTCCCAGGGGTAGAGCTTCTTCCCAGCGTCTACGCAGCGTTGGGCGTATATCTTTCTTTTCCTCGACTTTTCGAGGCGCTGGGCGCGATGCTACGGGCGCCAGCGCCTCAACGGTTTGTTCACCGAGAGCCCCCATGACCTGCTCCAGGATTTCGGGAAGAGACCAGCCTTTCAGCTCTTTGAGCAAGCTAAATCCATCCCAGTTACCGCAAGTGCAGATGGCCGTCCCACGTTGCTTGAAACCGCGATCGAGGCGGAAGTCTTCTTTGCCACCATGTATAGGGCAGTCGATGTGATGGCCCGGGTGGGCCAGCGCATCTTCCAGCTCCGGGCATAGGACCCGAAAGACCGTATCCCATTGCCCTTGCGCTACACGCTTCACATCAGCGATTTCGTACTTGTTACTGTTTCTCATGATCTGCTCCTCTCTCATTTCCGGTTGCCCGGATCTCACAAGTAGATAGGGCGACCAGTGACGGCTATGGAGAGGTAGGGGAGACACTGCCATCAAATTAAAATGTTCCGCATGCGAAACAATGGCAGTAGATAGCCCTAGACAGAGAAAAGCCCCTTCCGTGTAACGGAGAGGGGCTTGAAGGGTGCCTAAGAGTTTAGTGTGTGGCTAAGCCGCGGATTGCGTCTTAAACCATTTTTGCTCCCAAGCAGATTTGTCCTGCTCACTAATACTATGCAAGCAGTTGCCAATGAGGCGGCCCACTGCGCGAAAAGCACAATGAACCACTCCTTGGCCCAGCAGTTCGTGGCTGACAGTCTCAGACAGCCCTTGAACAAGCATCTCAGGGACTGTTTTGACTCGGGCATGCTCTGCCTTGGTCAATAGTCGCGACTGGCCAGAATCGTCAGGGTGACGGAGAAACGGCTCAGTTGAGCGTGCCTTCGAGTACCCACGCCCTATGGTGCCGAGGCTTCCCTCTGAACCATCGAGCAGCTGACGACGAAAGCCCTTTCCCGCCGCCAGATCCCTGGCCTCCTTGTCGGCAAGGTAGCTATAAGGCTTGAAGCGATCCTTAACTACCTGAAACGGCTCCAATACCGCGGCGATGGATGATTCACGCTGACGTACAGGCTCCAGCGCTTCGAGATCGACCTCAATGCCCTTACTCACTGAGAGCATGCAAAGCCGATCGCGCCGCTCCAGTGACCCCATCGCGTACCCATCCAGAATGGTCTCATGCACGTCATAGCCAATGCTCGCCAACACGCTGCGAATGACCGTCATGCTGGCGGTCGACTGGTACTGCGGGACATTCTCCAGTAGCACCATAGCCGGCCGCAAAGTCTGGATTGCATTCATGAAGGCGATGAAGAGACTACCTGCTGTCTCATGCGCTTCTGCCCGGTCCAGCTTATTCTTCGCCCGTCCTGACAGGCTAGCCCCGGTACACGGCAAACCTGCACAAAGGAGGTGAATGAACGGCAGCTTGTGCCACTCCACTTCCTCCATCGGGCCTTGGATCGCAATGCTATCCTCGTCCCACACAGGGTTGTTCGCCAATGATGCCTCCAGATAAGCACCTTCCAGCTCATTGGCGAAGGCCAGGCGCGAGGGTATTCCGACATCTGCAAGGCCAGTATGTATTGCGTGATCAAGCACTCCCCCGCCGTGGGCAATCGAGCCAATTTCAATCGGTTCACCCTTGGTCAGGGACTGCAGTAGACGACCCATACGATCCGATTCAGCTAGATCATGGTGATGAATCGTGATGTCGACACGATTCCCCCTGACGACGACACGCACCCGCTCTACCTTGCCCAACGCTTGCGCCAGCTCAGCTGCCGTAATGTCGATGACTGGCAACTCGACCTCACCACGCTTTCTGCGCGACACCTTGTAAGCACCATTTTCTGCAAATTGCAGGGTCAGGCTCTTACGGCCGGCAACGAGGTTGAAGCGCTGCCCTGGAGTGATCCCAGTACGCGCCAGCCGATTGCCTTCCAGCCACAAACGCTGCTTACCCCTGTGCTCACCAATCTTGGTGTAAATCACAGTGCTCTTGCTCATGATCAATCTCCTCTCTCATTCCTGCGGAATACAGGTCTCGAAAGGAGGTAGGGGGCCTGGTGACCCATAGCCGGGTCCGGTGGGAATACTGCACACAAAGAAAATTGGCGCCTGGTCTCAGGCCTAGGACAGGAGGGGGGATGTTGCACAGGTAGTGGCGATGCCTTGTCATTGTCATCAACGCACTAGGGGGGATACTGCATAGATAACCCCAGAAATCCGCTTACCGGATGTCCGAGACTGAGGGGGAATGTTGCACAGCAGTGATCGGTTCAGCCTGAATGTGAAAGACCCTTCACAAGTGAAGGGTCTGTTGAATGTATTACGCAGCAGTCTTGATCTGTTCCACAATCTCTATTCCCCGCTCAACAGCATCCTGAGCAAGTTCACGAGCATGAACGTCAAGGTGAGCATTATTTTCTGTCTTGTTGACCTCAATACCCCCCAGTACAGTTGCCACATCGTCCAAAAGAACAGATTGGCTACCTACTTTCAGTTCGACCTTGGTCTTGAGTACACCGAAAAACCACCTATTCTCTGCCCAGGTTTCCTTATCGGAATCTGAATAGGTATCAAAGCAGTGCGGTGTCACATCTGGATCATGGTCGAGCAACACTGTGATCGTGAAGTCGCCATGTGAACCTGTCACGGTGTCACTACAGATTGCAAAGCAGTCGAATTTAGTCAGTTCCATGATCGTTTATCTCTCTCATTCCTGCTGAATTGCAGGTCTCAGGGGGAGATAGGGAAGCCACTGACACAATATATAAGACTCCGTGGTACCAAAACGGGGGAAGGGCTCCTACTCCCTTGCATCGGTATGGCCATGCACCTCAATAAGAGTGCGTTGCGAGGGACCGGATATACGTGAGCGATTGATAACTGTAGGCCAGAGGTAGGATGGTGCTAAACGAGGGGAAGTCCTTTAACCGTGACAGCCATTTTTGATTAGGATACTGTCAACTTAAGAATTATGAGAAATCTCGATTGTCCGATAACGACCCAAAGCGGCCATCGCAGGATAGAAGCCCCTAGCTCACAATGCTTTTTTTCTGGTCAGTTCTGTAACGTGAAGGCTTGTATTGCCAGAAGAGAATCTTTCAAATACATATAAAACAGTTGCTTATGATCAGGGCTCTTATGCTTATGCGCAATTCTCAGATACTGGTGATAATGTTAACGCGCATGCGCATGAATAAAACTGTTAGGCAAAAAAATGGACTCATCACAAGATAAATACCGGGCAGTTCTAATTGAGATCAAACGGCGAACGGCTGTCGTAGATTCATTCCTTTTCGGTCAAGCCCACGCACTCTACGTCCCTACTACAGTTGAGTCGGTCTGTTTACAAATTAGAAAGATTCTAGAGCTGGTTGCATTTAGCTCTTTGATCGCCAATAGAGAAATATATTCCGCCCAACACAAGAAATTTGCAGAGCATTGGAATGCTAGGCTAATGCTCAAAGATCTAGAGCGTATCAATCCAGGTTTTTATCCGCACCCCATCATACAAAACCCAAGCAAAACGCCGGGAATCACCTCTGATTGGGCGGATCGGAAAGATGATTTTCTAACAAAAGAACAGTTCATCAAAGTTTATGAGAAGTGCGGCGGAATATTGCACGCTGATAACCCCTATGGCACTAAAACAGACTATCCGTATTATCAGGAGCAGGCCAAAGACTGGAGAAACCGAATGGTCAACCTGCTTAACGCACACACCATCAAGCTCATTAATGATAAGAACCTCTATCTTTTTCAAATGGGAGCAAAGGATGCAAACCCTAGTTACAATGCTTTTGCCCCAGTCGAATGATAAAGGTCTAACAATCGCAGACACAGGGACAAAATTTGCGCTGCGCTACAAATTTGCCCGTGCTGCGGGCGTTATGCCCTGCTGCCTATATTGTCTTGAGAAGAAAATTTCATATGTACAGAACTATATTTATAAAACCGAAATTAATCGATAGCGGGGAATCGTACTGGGCAATGTTCTATTGCTCTATCTTGAAAACAATTGCCTACCAAAAAAATCTTGAATACAGGCTCAAGACTAGTTCATTGCAAGAATACCGAGGAACTTTGAATTATCCAGCGAACTTTTTCAACAAGATGAAAAACAATATAAGGAACCATGGGTTTGAATATCTAATGATCGATTATCTTCGATCTGTAGATGGGATAGATGCTAGGGATAAGTTAGTATCAGAACTTCTGTTTCAATACGGTATACATGACTTCGAGTATACGCATTTAAATATCTTTAAACTTGGAGAGGATTCATCTCTCTATAGAATGATAGAACAGTTTGATGATCCAGATGTAAAAATATTAACGCCTCTTGAACATCATGCCTTTTCAAGAATGGGTAGAATTCTATGTAATGGGCAAACGAGGCCCGTCAGTAAAGTAGCAGAATCATTCTTACATTCGGATTTGTTGATCATGGTTTCGGATGGTAAAAATCATACATATGGTTTTGTTGGGGAGGTTGAGGGACATCATGGTGAGCAGCTTTTTAGAAGCAGCTACTACGAAAAAAATGGTGGAATTAAGGGGCGCTACACAACTTTCGCAATTGGAGCATCAGATAGAAAAAAATTCGACGATGTTGTTATAAAGGATAATATAGTTTTAGCGAAAGATGAAAAAGGCAGATTGATTCTCCATTTCTCAAATTCCAATGCGTTCTTCAAGTCATTTAAGCATGCTATAAACAATATGGAACTTTGCTTGAGTGGCCACTTTTCAAATGTTGAAGGCTTAGACGATTCCCACAATAAAATATTGAGTATCGTTGAAAGTGGCTGGGAAAAAAATGTTCAAGACCTAATATATAATTTGGAAAAGATTATAGAATATGATATAGATCTAAATGAGTATTCGTATCAAACTGACAGCGATGAAGGTGACGTTATATGGAAACCATCGCCGATTGCAATAGCAAATCAGTACTATCTGCACAAATTAAATTCAGTTGGATAGTCAGGCATAACAAGGCAATGTTTGGGACTTCGCTACGCTCACCCAAAATCGCGGCGTTAAGTTCAGGTGAGCTATGAATAACGAATCAGCGGGTACATTTATTGAGCACTTTGAAAATCAGGGTATCCGGATTAAGTGGTAGATGGAGCCCCTTGCTCCTTCGAACCCTTAACTCTTCCAGAAGGTTGATAGATCGACGCCGTAGTTTTTCTCAGGCTCGGGAAGACCCATGCTGTAGGTCATGGTGGCCTTGCCCAGGAAGGGGGATTCCTTGGTCTGCGGCACCTTCTTCTTGTGCTTGGTGGTGTAGAGCATCCGGGCCCGCATCACCTCGAATGAGTAGCCACGGCCATCGCGGTTCTTATCCTTGGCCAGCCGGTTGATTGACTCCGTGAAGGCGTTGGTGATCGGGATGTCGGTCTCGAAGTAGGTCAGCATCTCCTCATGCCAGCCACTGATAGCACTGACGAGATCTTTCCAGACCTCCTTTTGCCCCTGTGGGATGTCGTCAATCCAGGCAGTCAGCGCCTTCTCGGCGTCACGCCGGGTTGTGGCGTCCCAGATGTGGAAGAACCGCTCCTTGTGCTCGTAGGCCGCCAAGAGCTGGGGGAATGCCCCTGTCCAGGTCTCCATGATGAGCCGTTCGCGATCTGAGACATCGTGAGCGCGCTTCAGCAGGATCTTCCGGTCACCCTTGAGGGTTCGGCGCTGGTTGGACGTCAGCTTTTTCCTGAGCCCCTTGCGGACCTTTTCCAAGGCCTCGTTGGCCATTCGCACGACGTGGAACTTATCGACCACAATGCGAGCCTGCGGCAGCACCGCCTGGACAGCACGGCGGTAGGGTTTCCACATATCCATGCTGACGATCTCGACCTGGTGGCGCTCGGTCATGCTCATGAGGCGCCTCGTCACCGCGTCCTGCTGGCGACCGGGCAGCAGGTCCAGTAGGGTACGCTCCTCCAGGTTGGTCAGGATGCAGCGGTAGCGGCGGTTCAGGTACAGCTCGTCGATCCCCAGGCAGCGGGGTGTCTCGAAGCGATGCCAGGCTGCCAGGAACTCAGCCTTCTTCTTGAATATCTCGCGGACAGTCTTCTCGTCGAGGCCCGTGGTATCAGCCACGTAGGCGTAGGGGTGATTGAAGGCTTCCTTCTCGACGTGGTTGTAAAGCCTCCGCGTCATGCGGTGATCGTCTACCATTTCCGGAAGAGCTGGCCGGAACGTCCTTCCACACGCCCGGCAGGTGTAGCGGCGACGGACCACCCAGAGGGTGACCCGCCTTCCGTGGATGGGTAGGTCGCGATAGGCCACATCGCGCTTGCCGAACCTGACAAACTCACTCTCAACGCCGCATTCCTCGCAAGCTAGAGGCTCAGGAGCTTCGACCTGGTAGTGGAGATCATGCTCTTCCATCTTGGTGGCTAGGACGTGGTACTCGGGAAGGTGCAGGATGTTGTCAGGCAAGCTGGTCATGCAAACTTTCCTTGTCGACATGGTCCATAGATGATTGCGACTCTTTGACCGCGTTGTTTTCTACGAACTGAAGGTGATTTACTCCCTTGGGTCTTCTGCTTCTCTGAGCCCTTCATGCAATGACGCAATTAGCGGGCAAGTGATATTGCCTTGTTGTGCATGGCATCGGTCGACCATTTCGCTCAGCACCTTCTCAATTCTTTCAAGCCTGTCGATCTTCTCGCGAACGTCCCCTAACTTGTGCTCTGCGAGAGCACTGGCTTCTTGACAGTGGGCGCCATCTTCCAGCCGAAGTAGGTCACTGATCTCATCCAGACTAAAGCCCAGCTGCTGCGCCGTTTTCACGAACGTCAACCTGTCGATATCGGCGGCACTATAGCGTCGAATACCTCCGGGAGGTCGTTCGGGCTCCGATAATAGCCCTCGTCGCTGGTAATAGCGGATTGTCTCGACATTGACGCCGGCCGCCTTGGCCAGGCCGCCAATGGTCATGGTGTCCGCCACTTTATCTGCATGTCTCTTCATGATGCTTGACTCCGTACCAAGCTACGGAAGTAACCTTATCGTAGCTCCCCCCATCCCGAAAGGAGAATCGTCAATGCGGACACCTAAAACGGGGCGAGGGCCCCTGGCCGCCGGAGGAGTCGCGGCCCTCCTGGCCTCGGCGTGTTGCCTCGGCCCGCTGGTTCTGATCACGCTGGGCGTTTCCGGCGCCTGGATCAGCAATCTGGCGTCGCTGGAGCCCTATCGCCCGCTCTTTATCGGCGTCGCGCTGGTGGCGATGTTCTTCGCCTGGCGTCGCGTCTTTCGGCCAGTGGAAAAGTGCCAGCCGGGAGAGGTGTGTGCCGTGCCACGGGTCAGGACGGGCTACAAGGCGATCTTCTGGCTCGTATCGCTGCTGGTGCTAATCGCCCTGGTATTCCCCTACGTCTTGCCCTTGTTCTATTAAAAGGAGATCTACCATGAAAGCTCGTTTCGCCTTCATCGCGCTACTCGCCCTGCTCAGCACGCCCGCCTTAGCGGCCTTGCAGACCGTGAAGCTGTCGGTGCCGGGCATGACCTGTGCCGCCTGCCCGATCACCGTCAAGGCCGCCCTCAACAAGGTGGACGGCGTCTCGCAAGTCGACGTGAGCTACGCGGATCTCGAGGCCGTGGTCACCTTTGACGACGCCCGAACGTCGGTGGAGGCATTGACCGAGGCCACCACCAACGCTGGGTATCCATCAACCCCGACATCCTCGCAAGCGGATCGAGAGTGATCATGAAGAATCCCAAGACCCTGCTGCGCGTGAGCGTGATCGGCACCGTCCTGGTGGCATTGTGCTGCTTTACGCCGATCCTGGTGATCCTGCTTGGCACGGTGGGCCTGGCGGCGCTGACGGGCTATCTCGACGTTGTGTTATTGCCGGCCCTGGCCTTCTTCATCGGCCTGACCATTTATGCGATTTGGCGTAAGAAGCAGTTCGACGCCTGTTGTGACAACGGCTCTATCAAATCAAGGAATACGCCCCCTGAGTGACATCAAGCAGCTGCACATCGCGGTCATCGGGTGAGTTGTTTACGAGCTTGTCCGTCACGGTGAAGGAATAAGCGTGAAAGATTCGCAGAAATTTATAAGCGTCGTGCTTGGCACCGGGTTGATGGTGCTGTGTTGCGCCGGGCCAATCGCCCTGGTGCTATTCGGTACGGCGGGCCTGGCCGCGTTGGCAGGCTATCTCGATTACCTGCTGTTTGCCGTCCTGGCCATCGTCATCGGCTTACCTCTCTACGCGCGATACCACAAGCGGAAGCAGGATGCCGGCTTTACTAATGAAGACTCGGAGAAACGTGATGATTGAACTCAACGTGAGCGGCATGACCTGTGACCGCTGTGCGGATCATGTCAGGGAAGCCTTGGAGAAGCTGCCCGGCGTGCAGTCGGTGGAGGTATCCTATCCTCAGAGGACGGCATCGGTAGCCGTTGATCCGGGGACACCGGCCTCGGCGTTGACGTTTGCCGTGACCCGACTTGGCTACCAAGCTCGACTGGCCAACAGTGGGCCCACTTCCCCGGCAGGCGCATCGGTGTCCAAGGGCCGTGATGAAGACGCCCCGCACATCGCGGTGATCGGCAGCGGCGGCGCCGCCATGGCGGCGGCCCTGAAGGCCGCCGAGCGCGGCGCCCGGATCACCCTGATCGAACGCGGCACCGTCGGCGGTACCTGTGTCAATACAGGCTGTGTGCCTTCGAAGATCATGATTCGCGCGGCCCATATTGCCCACTTGCGTACGGAAAGTCCCTTCGATGCAGGCCTGAGCGCCCAGGCGCCGGTGGTGGATCGGGCCAAGCTGCTCGAGCAGCAGCAGCGACGTGTCGAGGAACTGCGTGACGCCAAGTACGAGGGGATTCTGCGCGACCACCCGGCCATCACTGTCCTGCACGGCGAGGCCCGGTTTATCGATGCCCATAGCCTGATGGTCAAGCTGAACGAGGGCGGCGAGCAGGTCGTCCACTTCGACCGCGCCTTCATCGGTACTGGCGCCCGACCGGCAGTACCGCCGATCCCGGGTCTTGCCGACACCCCCTACCTGACCTCTACCAGTGCTCTGGCCCTGGACACTCTTCCCGAGCGGCTGATTGTGATCGGCGCCTCGGTGGTGGCCCTGGAACTGGCCCAGGCCTTCGCCAGGCTGGGCAGCCGGGTCACGGTGCTGGCCCGCAGCCGCCTGCTCTCCCAGGAAGACCCGGCGGTAGGGGATGCGGTGGAGGCGGCGTTTCGCCGCGAGGGCATCGAGGTCCTCAAGCAGACCCAGGCGAGCCGTGTGGACTACACCGACAATGAATTCATTGTCGACACCAACGCCGGCACCTTGCGGGCGGATCAACTGCTGGTGGCCACCGGACGGACACCCAATACCGAGGCCCTGAACCTGGCGAGCCTCGGCGTGGAAACCGCACATGGGGCTATTCTGGTCGATGAGCATCTGCACACCACGGTGCCGGGGCTCTATGCCGCCGGTGACTGCACCGATCAGCCGGAGTTCGTCTATGTCGCCGCCGCCGGGGGCAGCCGGGCTGCCGTCAACATGACCGGGGGCGAAGCCACCCTGGACCTGAGCGCCATGCCGGCGGTGATCTTCACCGACCCCCAGGTGGCCACCGTCGGCCTGACGGAAGCCGAGGCCATCGAGCAAGGCTTCAGCGTCGATACCCGTGAGCTGGACCTGGAAAACGTGCCGCGTGCGCTGGTGAATTTCGACACCGGTGGTTTCATCAAGCTGGTGGCCGAACGCGACTCGGGCCGGTTGCTGGGGGTGCAGGCGGTGGCGGGGGAAGCCGGTGAGCTGATCCAGACGGCGGTGATGGCGCTACGCGCACGCATGACCGTACACGACATCGCCAATGAGCTGTTTCCCTACCTGACCATGGTGGAAGGGCTCAAGCTCTGTGCCCAGACTTTCACCAAGGATGTGACGCAGTTGTCCTGCTGTGCCGGGTGAACGATATGAGCGCGACCGTGGTGCCACTGGGCGGCGGCACCACGGGTTTTGGGCATGGACACCACAGGGAGCCCTGTCACGATGAACACGACACTACCAGATTGCGGGATGATGGGGGCGATGGGCTGGATAATGCCAGTGATCGGAATTGCCCTACTATTGCTACTGGTCCTGGGCATCGCCTGTTTGGTGAAGTATCTGCTCTCTAGCAAGTGAGCGTACTCAGCGAGCCATCAACCAGCTAATCCGTTGTGGGTTGAGTTTGTCGGCCACCTTTCGCTCTCGCATACCAACCAGATAATCCGGATACCCGAAAATCAGCTTCACAGTATGCGTCTAGTTGATAGTGTGCTTCACAGAAAGATTCTGTATGCAGCAACTCTAGATCCGTTCTCTAGGGCATGCTATGGCAAAAATGGATCGCATAGAGATAGAGTATCCAAGGTAATCAAAGAGTTGTCAGGTTGGGCTTCTCATAGCAGAGTCAGCTTGCCGCAACTAAAATTAAACCTTGAACAAAGTCATGAAGCATCAAACGGTAATCTTTATGCGGAGGTTTGTTCAGCGCTAGGTAGTTGGCCCGAAGGACAACTTATACGGCTTCATCAGAGCCCAGAAATTGATTCATTAAAATTGCTAGTAGTAAACGAAAAGCAGGCCGAACTAGTTGCTCGCTGTCAGTATGTCAACTTGTTCTACAATTATAGGAACGCATTGATTCACGAATTTAGGGAGCCAGGGTACGGTTTTGAGTTTTCGAACGATGGCAGTGAGCCCTATTACCACGGCATGATAGACAACCCATGGCAATTGGTTTACCCAGTTGCGTTCTTCGATTCACTCGTTGAATCAGTGCTGAACAACCTAAGTGACTTCTTTGAAGTCAATAGCATTGAGCCCCATGACCAATTCGAATTCGGTAGCACATGGCTGGGCCGGTAGAGAATAACCAAGACATGCACCGTATGCCAAAAACTCTGCTTCGTTCCGGTTTTTCATCGGTGATAGCGGCGTTAAAGCGCTATATCAATGGCTCCTAAAAGACGGCTGTTGGCCGAATGAGCAACTTCAGTCTATGGTGATTAATGGCGGTAGGTGGCTGTGGACACAAGCATCCCTGCCAAAATGTAATCAGCTTTATTAATAGCCTAAAGGAGGGCACATAATGAATAAGAAGACAACGAGCAAGGGCGCATCTAAAAGCGCATCTAAGACACTCACCAGTAAATCTACTGGCAAGTCATCAAAGTCAGCCTCTGGTAGCGCACTCTCTCAGACAGGAACGCCAAAACGTCAAACCTCTCCTAAGGCCGCTTCCGCCGCTTCAAAGACTCTTAGCGATGGTCGCACTAGTAAGGCTTCGAAATCCGCTGCAGGCAGTACATTGGCGCAGACGCCAAAAAAGAAAGGAAAGTAATTTCAATTTATTAATCGCTCTAGTCGAACTCCTTCGGAGTCGGATGAGATCTGCGCTAATAGTCAGCCAAATAGAGATGCCACAATGAAGTTGTCGAGTAAAGATCATGCGAGAGCCTTTGAGCTAATTGAAATTTGCAAAAAATATCAAGGCGAATATATTCCAGGTGATCATGGCTCGGGAAGTTGGGCAACAACATACTCAAATTAATTCATAGAAGCATCTGCTGAAATGTGTGCAATATTCAAAAGGTCTGGCTCTAACTTGCCAGTGTTCACACTTTCTCAATATTTTAAAAATGCAGGCATTCGCTCTTGTCGTGGCTCTATGATGAATATAGATAAAGTTGAGTACCTCTATAAAACTCATCTAAAGAACAAGGTTGAACAATACAAGTGACTAATGGGTAGTAAGATCAACTCGAGTCCGAAAAGGCTGCGCTAGAAATTTTGCATTCGGCTATTTACAGCATTTCATCACCTTGAGCTGATGTTAAGCTTATGGCCGAAACAGGAATGCCTCTGCATAAGAACCAACTACCCAAAGCAATTTTTTGACGACTAGCAGAAACTGATCAAGCCGCCTCCTGTTCGCCTAGCTCTTGGTTATGATTATGTCGTCTGCTCTTGGCCAAATGAGGAAATTTATTCTAAGCTAATAGAAAGGCTAAGCTCGTTTAAGATACTCAGCAGTTATCTCGGCAAATGCAGCCGACACGATAACTCAATAATAGGGCGTATGTTCTAATTATAATTAGGAGTAGGGAAATGATGGGCAACACCATGGGATTTGACGAACTCCAGAAAAAACTCAAAGGGATGGCGGACGGAGCAAAAGAACTTGAGGGTGAGCAGCAAATTTCTATTCCTGATTTGCTCACCGAAGATTTTGTGTCCGAGCACACAAAATTTCGGGATGCTCAGCAAATTTTTGATGAAAGTGGTTTTGAGATTAATAATGCAGAAGATTTCAAAGCGATCCCAGATGCTGACTGGGATAAATATATTGCTCAGATTTCAGAATTTGAGTCTTGGAGCGAGATGCTAAAAGCGGCCACAGCTGAGTACGTGAAGCGTAAAATGGGGTTGTAATATCATAACAATACGGTCAACGGGACCCCTTTTCCGCTGCGCCTTTGGCTCCGCTCCAAAGCGGCCCGTTACCTCAGCCCTGTATTTCAGGGGTTAAGATTGGGAAATCTAATGGAAGAGGATAAGTATCAATTTCAAAAAAAGTCCCTGTATCTCAACTTTTTGATATTGAGGGATGAGCTTCAGACCCTTGACTCGGTATTATCTCAACAGATGGGAGAGGCCAAAGATCTTCTGACAAAATTCCGTGCGACACGAAGCGTTTTTCTGATACTGAATAATGTAAAAGAAGCAGCAGACAGAATGCAGCTAAAAGCGTCACATGATTTTATTAAAAAAACCCGGCATCTAAAAAAGCGACTTGTCTTTGCGAATCATTTCCGTAATCGCGGCATTGGTCACCTGGACGGCACTTTGCTGAACCGTGCAGTGCAGTGGAGTCCGCAAATCTTTTATGAGAGTGCTAAAGAAAATGAACTATTTCGACTTGTAGAATCACACCGAGCAATAATTGAGTCATGTATTAACTCGTTTATTGATGCGGATGGTAATCAAAAGGTGTTTGGTACAGAGATCGACCTAATGTATCCGCCGGATGCTGAACAATTCTATTCATACCTGTCAGATGTGGTGACTGAAGCGATATCTTGGCTTTCTGATGCTGCAACGATCACCTTCGAAAAAATAGACCACCACACTGATGAAGAAATTCAGGAGTTAGCGGCTATAGCAGGGCAGACTGACTTTAATCTCAAGGTAAATGCTGAATATAGTTACTCAATCGAGGAACATAGGGAGGTGCTTTCTAATACTATCAGAGAATTAGAAGAACATGGCGCTGACCCGCAGACAATCGAGTTTATAAGATCCAAATTTGAAATATAATAAGTGCAGGCACGGCGACGTCCTTTACAATGCGCCTTCGGCTCCATTCCAAAGGCGCGCATGCTGCAAGCGTTATCAAGAGCTATTAAGCAATTTTTGATGAGTACACGAAATACGAACATAAAGCCCACATGGCTATGAACCAAGTTTCAATTGTATTTGATTTGGCACGGGCTGCTGAAAAAATGTGCGAATGGAAGAATGTTGGTAGCAGTAAGCAAGCATGGTCTGAGGGTCCTTTTATTGAAGCACCTGCTAATCAAAGGATAATTGATCTCCCAGAAGTGGATGGGTCTAAAGTAGAGCCCTACATTGCGAAAGCGGCGATAATCGAACAGTTTGAAATTTTCAAAGAGATATGTGTATTCTTTCAAGCTCCTTTTAATAAGAAAAGAGCTGAAAAGCTGCGCGGCTGTGTAGACGATGTTCTTCTTGATCGTTTAATTGCCGCAGTAACAAGGAGGAATGAATTGACTCATCAGGACGATTGTCAACCGCCTACCATGCGGGAAGCAGTTGAGTATTTCTATGATATTACAGAGCTCGCTGTCCAGTTTGGCTCTTTAGCGAGTGAAGGGTTATTTGATAACAAATCAATTCAGCCTACCGCTAAAGCGTCGGCTGATTGAGGCGTTATATCAGAATGATCTCAACGTCCGATCTTGGCCGAAAGCTGAAGTAAGCAGGAATAGGGGTGAGCTCTTCGTAACATTTAGCACCATTTTATGTAACAGCAGTAACAGTGCTTACAACTAGACCTTATTTAAATCTAAAAAACGGAACTTTCCAAGCGTCCTGATAAACATGCAACAAAGAGGAGTGGTTACCCCACTGAATGCAGAACTCACCGGCTGTCCCACCGTCGATATGGTACAACCCGATAAAAATCCGCTCAGTGATTCCTTCTGGGAGTCTAACTCCATCCATACTGCTGTTGAGCATGTAACCCTTAAAGCAGCCCTCGAACTCTTTCATACGATCTCCTAGTCATTCCTACCCTGTGCAGGTCTCATCATTGGTAGGGCGCAGAGTGACCCTGGAGAGAGGAAGTGCTGGATGGCCGCCACCAGTCGATAGGCTACAGTATAAATTATGGGCAGGACGCATTAGGGGCTGAGTGTTTACGCTGCCGTCCGGTCAAGTAGAGAGCGAACGTGCGGATTTGCATCCCGACCATCACCCTCGACTCCTTGGGCAGGCCGATTGAGTGAGGCGCCGGCCCAAAGAGCCACTGCAGCAGACCGGCTCACACCGGCAGTGCAGTGAATAACAAGTTTCACCGGCCGGCGATCGTTGGCCCACTGCCGAATCCAGCTAGAAATCATCCGCGCATCAGCAAGCGTCATAGGCTCTTCGCAGCCGAAGCCTTCTCCGGGAACAACATCATCAAACTGCATTAGGAGAACGTCAGCCCATCCCTTTGCCAAGCGAGTTGAACGCTCGTCCACCCCCCGAATGGACAAGACGACAGTATCGGCTCTTGCTTGCCGGCGCTCGATGTCGCGCCGACTTGTATATTCGATGCTAGTGATCATTGGTTTTCTCATTCTGGTTGGTTAGGGCATGGAGTGCTTGCTGGCGAACTCGCCCTGCGAGGTGAATCCTCATCGCGTACTCGGAGGCCGCAGATCGAGATCGCTTACGAGAAGTCTGGCGATTGATATGCTACTGGGTATCGATCACTAGAGCCTGAGCAGCAGCGACATATCGCAGCAGTGTTTCGCGCTCGGGGTACTTAGGATGGGTGCTATCCCATGACAGGCGAACACACGCCTCTCCAATCACGGACGACCGAGTAAAGGGGTTATCTAAGTAGTGCTTCACCAGCGTCTCGCCAGCCTGGGCCAGCTGCCCATCAGTTTGCTGCATGTGGTTTCCCCTTATCGTCCCCCGGCACATAAGTGGCTGGTAATAAGGAGATAGGGCGGGTAATGACACAGAACGAGAAAGCCCCAACTAGCGAACTAGAAGGGGCTTGAAGGTTAAGCATTGAATCTGTTCAGCTGAGAGCTGCAGATTTGCTGTGTTTAACAGCTTACCCTGAACCGAAAAGCTACAGGGATGCCTCAAGGAGGTTATCAGGACTGCTGACGTAAGCGCCCTTGCGTGATAGCCGAATAGCCCGCGGGCCTTGTCGAAACAACCTGACTACCAACCTAAGAGGTTATCGTGATTAGAAATTTTCTTATCCCATACCGTTCTTTGAACGGCCTCGCCAATAAGATAGGGGCCTGGGTGACATCTGGGAAGTTAATATTGGAAAAAAATACCCTCAAGACGCTCTCGGTCAGCTGAGGGGTGGCTAGATTGAGTGGTTTTGGCCACCATAATTTTGTGTCGAGCTGTCAGTAGTAGAATCTACTTGCCGAGCGTTCAGAGTACCCGGGGCCAGCGGTCGAAGGTAACGCTTCAGCGTCTCGCGATCGGTAATCGTAGGGTCCAGCCATGCCTCAGCGCCAGCAGCGACTACCACAGGCATGCGTCGACTGATCTCCTTGGCTTTCCCTCTGGCGGGCTCCGTTACGATCGCACATCCTTGACCGCCTTCAGCTAGCCGAGTGAATATTCCGGCTAGGTAAAGGCGCGGGCGCTCCGGGACACTGAAGTAAAAGGGCAGTTGCTCGTCACCCTCATACTTCCATTCGTACCAGCCATTCACCGGCACAAGACAACGATGCCGCGTAAAGGCACCTTTAAAATATCGTGTGCTGGCCAAGCTCTCAGCTCGTGCGGCATGGGTAGAGGGAGTGTCATTCGGCGCCCAGCGTGGCTTATACCCCCAGCGCATTGCCGTCACCTGTATTTCATCTCCAACGGCGCCGATGGCCATGATGGGCGCACCAGGCGAAATATTGAAATGCGGTGGGGGGAATGTTGCACCGGAATCCAACGGATACCCTGTCAGTGATGTCACGTCAGCCACATCATCGAAGAGCGCGAAACTACGACACATTGCTATCCTCCTGCCTGGTTGGCTACCCCACCAGTTTAACTATAGAAACGCCCCTTGGAGACCTGTATCGACGGGTGTCGAAAAGTGGGGCCTAGTGTTTTAATTGAAGTAGGGCTTTTAGTGAAGCAGCTGGTGGGCCCTAGTCAGACAAACTAACCGATGAGGTAGCGCCGTGATTGAGTGCGAAGGCATGAAGGATGATGAGACGCCATGTGAGCGAGAAGCAGTTCACGATATAACAGCCGTGGTGTTCGGCCAGGAACGCCAATTATTGCTTTGTAATGACTGCGTGCCAAAATATGTAGAGGAGGAAGACGATCTCTAATTACGTGCTATTACCTGCTACGTTCGCATGAATGGGTAAACAGGTTTTTCATAATGGCCAATATCTTAACCTTGATACCCGGCAATAAGCCGGGTTTTTGCGTCTCAATTAGCGAGGCTAATTGGATACAAAAAAACCCAACGTCGCGGCACGTTGGGTTTTTCTGAATTAATAACTAACTAATTCAACCAGCTGCAAATCTTTCAATATGGTTCTGTTCTTTATGCTCGGCATGCCAAAGCTCATAGTTTGCCTGCATCGTTAGCCAGTGCCTGGCGTTGCCAATTCCGCCGTGTTCTAACTTAACAGCCAAATCGGGGGAAATAGCGGCATGCTCATGTAATACGCGTGAAACTGCTGCACGAGACATGCCTAACTTTTTGGAAAATTCAGTGACGTTCAGCCCCAGCGCTGGCACGATCCGACGGCGCAATAAGCTACCTGGGTGCGGCGGGTTCATCATAGTCATGTTTCAGTTCTCTCTCTCTACACAAATTGTGTATCGCATAATTGAGGTGTTGCATTCGTGGCTACGTCTGCGAAGCCATCTTTCTCGGTGGCCCTTGATAACCGTACCGAGCCGGTTATCAAGGAACGCCGCGGTTAGTGGTAGTCTAAATAGTCAACAAGGTGTACATCTTCCCCATCAAACGTAAATATCACTACCCAATTACCGTTTACATGCACCGAAAAAAAGCCTTTTTTATCACCCTTCAAACTATGAAAATCAAATCCTGGCAAATTCATATCGTTTGGCTTAGTGGCTGCGTCGAGTGCAGCAAGTATGTCTCTTAAATCGTCTACATGGTTTGGTTGTACTCCTTGGGATTCTCCCTTCTCATAAAGACGTTTAAGCCCTTTGTGTTTGATCTTCTTTATCATCGCATTGCTTTGCTCCCTTGTTGTGAAATGCCCTCAAAGTGTAGCGCGTAACGCTACGCGCGTCAATGGCGACTAAGGTAGGAACTGCTTAAAGGTGGCATGGTTGACAGTACGCGAGCAGCTGTTCCGCCAACAAGATTGGCCCCGATTGAGGTGAAAAAAGGGTGTACTCATTAACGTGCTTCTCTCTCATTCCTGCAGTAGATCAGCTTTCAAGAGGGGATGGTGCTGTCAAGGGGCGATCTCAAGGCGATCTCCAGCGGCTATACCATGCTCATTGAAGTAGCCGGCATTTACCTCCAGGGCCATCCAGAAGCTCGTGCCAGCTGGATAACGCGGACAGGCTTCTTTTTCGGTCGTGCAGGGGACCATGCTGGTGATTGATTGGATCTCTCCGGCATGGTCGAGGAAGGCAATATCAAGCGGTATACGAGCCCGGTACATCCAGAAAGCATGATCGCCTGTCTGCTCCTCATCGTAGACGAAGAGCATGCCAGCATCGGGAGCCAGTGAGTCACGCTCCATCAGGCCTTTGCGACGCTGGCGCGAGGTCGCTGCCACCTCCAGCGCGAGCGAATACCGGCCTTCATTCGCGTGTAAAACACCAGATGAAAATGCAGTGGCCTGTCGAAGAATCATCCCGGCGATTAGTGCAGTGCCAATCAAGAAAAGCGCCAAAATGCCGATACCTTGCCGGGTAGTGGGCCGATCGAATCTCACAAGCTTTTGTTTACGCTGTGGCATCATTACCTGGGCTCCACAAAAAATCAGAATGTCACTCCGAGATAGAGCCGAGGGTGACCGTAACGGAATAGGGTTGGGGGAATATATGATGCTGGCGACCACGTTACTTGGCCGCTGGTTGCGCCATGTTCGCTGGGCACGCCCAGCAGCCGTGCAGCATGCTGTTGAATTTTCACACCTAGCGGCCCGGGTTACACTCCCTGCCGCTAGCGCCAGCGAACTCGGTATCATCCAATGGCACCGATGGCCGCTTATATCAGGGGGAGACATAGCCTACTGGCAACCAGGACGAACGGGGCTGCAATGTCAGCGCCTCCCTTATGCGGCGGCCGCTGGACTCACAACGACCACCTACGATGATGACTTCAGCTGCTCGATCAGGGACATCACCTCCTTGGCGTCGGGGAAAGGAGATCTTGTCGGCTACGCCACTCTCGATACCTATGCCATGGGCGAATGTCGCGGACTGGTTCACTACGATCGCGCCAGCATCGAACCATTGCTCAACTGGCATGAACTTCGCTTCCATAGTGGCGCTGGCACTGAAGAGTCATTAGAAAGCTACAGCTGGCAACCAGGTAGCTACCACCTACACAACCAGGGCGGCGCTCATCACTTCGCGGCGGCACGCCTGATTGCTGGGTTCTTCGATCCCGGGCTTCGTATAAAAGCACCCCTGACCAAGCATGCACTAAATCCCGAGGTCGCCTACGGCATCCTCTGCGCCTTTGTCATCTTCTGTGAACCAGAGGAGCACATGATGAATGAGGCCTTTATGAAACGGATGGAAGTCGAGAAGATTCCATTCGCCATTTGTGCAGCACCCCCACCCTGGCAGGAGGGCCATCACCTTTTATTGTTGCCTTGTGAGAACAGCAAAGCCATGACTGTAGCTGACATATTCCGGGCTTACGGCTGGCTCGATGTCGGCGACCTCTTGCTCAAGCAGGCGAAACAACAGCAATAGCCCAAAAACTTGCTGCTTCCATTGGACAGGGCTGACTCCTGCTGGTGTTATTGCGGTAGCGCACATTAGTTAGAACAGCCATTAGGCTGCTAGGGCCTTTGTAGGCACAGTGATTTGCAACGAATTAATAAGGAAAATGAACTTGGCTAAGATCAAACACAACGCTGAGGCGTTTCACGCTGAGATTGCGATGCGCGTTTACGATGAGTCAGTGACCGACGCTATTGACGTTATCGCTCGTGATGGCGAGCCTGAAACACTACTGGCCGTGGTGCGAAGCCTTGTTGATTTTAATGTGTATTACAGCAACCAGAAATACTATAAAACGTACCAACACGCCTATGCCGCTATTGGTGCAGCAATCGATAAGGCTAACCCGGAGCATCAGCCATTAAATAAGCACTGGACTAAATGACTTCTCATAACCAGAGCACATCAATCCCGTTGCATAGATGTAGAAAAGCCCCTACCAACAAGCGGAAGGGGCTTTGAATGGATCATAGATCCTCTTTGTCACACTTCAGTGCTACCGACCCATTGGGTGCCGAGAAAGGCGTCCACGCCTTCTGCGACCTCCTGGGGGAGCATTTGCTCAATACCTCTGCCAGTCTCCTCTAGGGCCTCATGCGTCCAAGGCTCAGAGGGCAAGACACTCAATAGCACCTTTTTGCGATCGAGATCCTGAATGGTCAAAGGCTCATGCTGATGTTCCATAAGAATGTCAGGCTCACCGAACCATTGATCCGTCACAAACTTGATACTGGACATGCTTACCTCCAAGCGGGCTCCTAGCCCAGATTGTGAAAGCCCCTCCACCGCTAGGTGTTGGGGCTTGAAAGATCATGCGATCCGGTACAGCTCAACGGCACCAGTCCTGGAACATTCTGGATAGCCGGTCAGCTTCATCCCAGCTCCAGAATTTCCCGCTCACCAAGGGCACTGCCACGAGACCACCTTGCGGTAGGAATCTCGTTAGATAGGCAGTGCAAACATACCCTTCGCAGTTCCCCCTGCGGGATTCAGTCATCAAGCTCACCCTGTTGGAGAAAGATGCACTCTGACTGAGGGCATACGCTTCACTTGCGCCATCCTTGAATTCCAGGTCGTTCGAGACCCATTCATGCTCAGGGAGCATGACATTACAGTAGCGTTGGGTTCGAGTCCGTAGGTATTCTGCGAATGAGCAAATGGTCTCAGCGTCCAACTGCTCTGCCATCGGCAGCTCAATCAGCTTATCCTCCAGGTACTCAACGCTATCGCTTAGTAATTCAGGACGATAATGTGCCAGTGGTTCTAGCCAATCATCATCCTCATGTACTTGCTCACTAATCGATAACTCCACCAGCTTTTCCTCAAGCGCACGCTCAACCCGTTTCGTATCAGGGCGCTCCCTGAGGTAGATGAATTGATCATCCGTGCGATTCTGGCGGGACAAGGCATTATCAATCCCCAAGCCCTTAACGATCGGCTTCGGCAACTGTAGCCAGGCTGAGTCAAAGTTGGCGTTACGGTGCAATACAGCTTTGATGGTTTTCATTGGCTCTCTCCTCTCATTCCTGCGGTAAGCAGGTCTCAAGGTGAGGTAGGGGCAGGGGTGACGCTGGGTGGCCTAGCTTGGTGAAAAGAGCACCATCCCGATAAGAATGGTGCTCTGGGAGGAAACGTTAATCGAGGTGGGCGCCATCCCACATCGCGATCGTCACATCACCTTCAACAAGGCCCATGCAGACGATCTCACATATATCTTCCCGGGGGGGCTCGCTTTTGGAATCGATATACCTACCCCAGTCTCGGGCACAAGCACACCGAGCTTGATACGCAGCTTCCTGCTGCTCATCTTCCCGGTAGTCCTGAATAGGCACCTCTAATGTGCCTATCCATGTTGTCCCAGTACCATTTAGCTCATGGCAAAACGCGGTGTAAGTACGGACTGAAAGTGCTTCGCTGGATACCACTCCGACTCCAGCCAGTTGTTTAGACAACAACGACGACGCTTCACCATTGAGCAGCCGCTCTAGGTTTTTAACCTCATCAGGTGTATATCCATCCTTCTCCGCATACGGAAGGTACTCCGCAATATCAGATTTACCGCGTTCAATTAGCGCCATAATGTCATTCCAATGGGCTTCATTGAGTCTGGCTGTTTGCGTAGTCATGGGCTTCTCCTCATTCCTGCGGAATTGCAGGTCTCAGAGGGAGTTAGGGGCCATGGTGACGCTTGGCATATAGGGGGAAGGGCGCCACTATCAAATGCTCTCGCCCAAAGGGCATAGAAGCCCGCTATCGTTAATATCAGCCACCCTGGTGTGCCCCAGCCCATCAATGTCCGTTAGCTGGGCAACCGAGCCCCAGGGGCGATTATCTTCTATCAGGCCTGCCCTGGCTGGGCCAATATGTGGCAATCCCTCAAGGGCTGTTACCGGGCTTTTATTCAAGTCGATACAACCTGGAGCGAGCTGGCCAACATCGATAGGGGAGGTGCTGGCGCTTGGCCATGCAATAAGCTTCAGTTCGGCGTCATCCAGGGCCATAAAAACCGGGGCGTGGTCTGACACCTCTGAGCGAGCAACATCGTGCTCCATACCAAACACACTGGGGAAGGGGATCATCCCCAGGTCAGTCACAGGTAAGCTGGCGCTCTCATACCAGAAATTATCATAGAGACTGCGGAACACGCCGGTCTCGTGGGCTAGTGTGGTGGCCACTCGCTCCAACGCTGGTAAAGCGCCAGCAGCTCGAAGCTCTCCCCATGCCTCATGACCCGGTTCCAGATTGAAATCACCTGCTATCATCCGAGGTGTGCTGGGGTAGACCTCCTCAAGCCATTCCCAATAGTCACCCAGAGCCTCGACCTCTTGCACGCGATCGGCGACTGAATCTCCATAGACAACATGTAAATTGGCTAGCGCCAGCTCAAGCCCTGTTTCCACATCGCGGAAAACAGCCGAAAAGGGTTCCCGGGCAAAAACGTCATCATGATCCAGAAACACAACTGCGCCCTGGGCATACTCGACCTCCGACTCACGCCAGACGAAACCATAATGCTCTCGATACCGCTTTCCCTTGCCAAGGGAATGGCTCGCCATTGATTCCCATGGTTCGCCGGTCATTGTCTCAAGCTGATTGACCAACTCTCCTAAGGCGTCATCACTCATTAGTTCCTGTATGGCAATTAGATCCATCGACTGAATGATGTGGGCAAGCTTTTTGATGTCTTTGCCATTTTCCCAGCCAAGCTGGCGCACGTTCCAGCTGCCTATGATCATATCAGCAGTGGCCACGGCTGGCGCCATTGCCAGCATGAACCCGGACAGTAACCTGGCTGTTCTGTAAATCATCACTCCACCTTTGATCCCTAGTCTTTTTTGTTTGGTTTTAGCCGTTTCTGATGGTCAGCTAACTGCTTGCGCAGATCCTCTTCGCGAGATAAAGCGATTGCCAGCTGTGTCCGGGTTTCTGAGTGCTCTTTCTGGATGCTTGCCAACTCCTCAATCCGCTTTGTCGCCGCCTTCAACTCGCTACGGGCTTCGCTGGCAGATGTCTTGATATTATCGAGATCGGTACGAAGTGTTGCGTTCTCCTCCTGCAGCTCACCGTTGCGACTCACAACTGAGGCATTCTCCGCACGTAGGCTGGCATGTTCCTGCTGAAGAGAAGAGAGGTCTTCGTTGACGGCATCGAGCGTTTTCTGGAGCTGCAATTCACGTTTACTGGAGGTTTCCAGTTCCCGTGTAGCGGCTTTAAGCTCGCTTTCAATTGTGGCCAACCGGGCGCTGCTATCGGCTTTCTCGTCTCGCAAGTTGTCGACCAACGTTTGTTGCCGTTGCGCTTCAACACGCATGGTTTCCAATTGCTGATTCTGGCGGGTGAGCTGGTCTTGTAAATCGGTAACTCGCCCCATAGCATCCGCTGCCCGCTGCCTTGCGGTGGCATTCTCCGTCACAAGCGTATGGATCTCCTCCGTCTGCTGCTCAATGCGCTGCCCATCCTGATGGCCGTGTTCACGCAAGGTTGCGATGCTGGCCTCTAGTCGCTCAATCTCGCGTAGCGCCTCATCTCGCTCTTCATTGGCAGCTTTCTCGCGCTGTTCGGACTCTGCGCGTATCTTCTCGACTTCTTCATCAGCGTGCTGGCTAGCGGAGCGCCATAGTTCAGCTCCAACCCGTTCCAAGACAGTGCGGATCTCAATCGGCATTTCTCGCACTGCGATGGCATTGTCTTTTAGGCTATTGCGCCACTCACGCATGACCGGGGAAATATGGGACAGGGAGCCACCACCCAGGCATTCGCGGACCTGTTCATTGGTGGGCCTGTCGATGCCTTCGGATACCAGCTTCTCGGCAGCATCAATGATGCGTTGCCGTATTTCCGGCTTAATAGTCATACCGGGCTATCTCCTAGTGTATGTATTGTATGTATGTATTATACATACAATACATACAATATAGTCAACAGCTTCGCTAACACTAAAAATAATGCTAGCGCAGCCTACTAGATGATCTGCTGTGCAACATTCCCACCTAAGAATGCAAACAGTGCAGGAAATCTATTGGGAAAGATCGTGCCAATGTTGAAAGCCATGGCTGTTGCGGGATCGGTGCAACATTCCCACCGCTATATTTACCGAGGTATGGTGTTTTTGATTTCAGCTCTATTCGTAGATACGGCTACGGTGCAACATCCCCACCGCAGTGACTAAACACAATCGGCATAGGGGCGGTCAGCATGGCTGACCGGTCCCCTGCCACACCACCCGGCATGCGGGTCCGCACCGGGCGGTTCGAGAAGTTGAGGTTATGAGAGACGGGGCACGCCCAGCCGATCAAAGTAGGCCACCGTTAATACATGATGGACTCCCGACAGACTGTTGTGCCACCAGCGACGACTCAACGCCGCCACCGATTGTGCTACCCTCGGCGTAGCGCCAAGACGCATCAGCTCACGATAAATCGTCTTACCCCGACGCCATTGCTTAAGGTGCAAAGCTCTTAACCGTCGTCGTATCCACCCGTCCAGCGACCGCCAGATACGAGGTGTTTGCGACAGCTTAAAGTAGCCTTGCCAGCCTAAAAGGTAGCGTCGTAGATAGGCGACGACCTGTGAGATACTGCGTCCGCCATTTCGGCGTGTCAGTTGCCTAATCCGCTGTTTAAATGCCCCCAACGCTTTTGCTGATATACCACGTCGGACATCTCCACCCTTAGCTTCCCATAGGGCGTAGCCCAGGAACTTGCGACCAAACACGCTGGTGACCGCACTTTTGGACTCATTGATCGTCAAGCGCAGCTTACTGTAACAGCGACGTAGCAAAGCCATGACTCGCTCCCCTGCTTTCTGACTACGCACGTAAACGTTGCAGTCGTCGGCATAGCGAGCAAAGTGGTGGCCGCGACGTTCCAGTGTGCGATCCACCTCATCCAGCAGGATATTGGCCAGTAGCGGCGATAATGGGCCACCCTGCGGTGTCCCCTCATGCCGATAAATGACCACCCCTCCCTCCATTATTCCCGCATTCAAATACGCACGAACCAGATGGATAACACGATTATCCTGGATGCGTTTCCTCAGGCGGTCTATCAGGATGTCATGATTGACTCGGTCAAAGAATCGAGACAAGTCAACATCGACAACGGTGTGGTAACCCTGTTGGGCGAAGCTCTGAGCAGCTAGTACGGCATCATGGGCACGGCGGCCCGGACGGAAGCCGTAGCTGTGCTCGCTAAAAGTGGGATCGATCAGCGGTTGTAGAACTTGCAGCAGTGCCTGTTGGATAAGACGGTCAGTCACGGTGGGTATCCCCAGTTCTCGTTCGCTTCCATCTGGCTTCGGAATAGCCACTCGGCGGACAGGCTGAGGATAATATCGACTTGCAAGAAGCTGCTGTCGAATATCGGGCCAGGCCCACCTTAGGTGCTCGGCGGTCTGAGCAATATCCAGACCATCGATGCCTGCTGCTCCCTTGTTGGCACGCACGCGCTTCCATGCACGTAGCATGTTCTCTCTTGCGAAGGCCCGCTCAAGCAGACCTTGCCCTGCGTCCTCCGGCACTTGTCGCGGGAGGCCAGTTTCATCGCTGGAGCAGGACGACAAGGCTTCACCTTGGCATGCCTTCTCCCGCCCCGCAGTCGCGGGCATCTGATGCGTTACTGATCTCATCGACAAGACGTTTGACGCTCCTTCTCGTTCGGCCCTTTGCTCCAAAAAAACGAGGAGCTACTACGGCCTCTGCTGACTTCTCGCTCCGTGGGGTCACGTTGCCCTTTCAGGCATAAGGCGAGATCTCCCCGGGTAAGAACACACTCCTTCACCGCACAACCGCCGGATATACGCTACGTCGCCTTGGCCACAAGAGCTTCGCGGCTTCTTGCCCGCTCGCCCTGCTTGGCAGCGCCTCCTATCCGGTTCTTGTTCATCGGCTCGCGGTTTACGCTCCACGCTTCCTTCCCACGGTTGGTCACCCTTCCGCAGTTGCGCTTCGCTTCGTTCGCTGTGGCCAGCTTACGGGAGGACTTGCACCTCCAGGAGTGCGCCCGTGCCGGGCGCACAAAAAAAGCCTCCCGAGGGGGAGGCTGTTGAATGGTAAAGAAAAAAATCAAGCTGCCGCGGTTGCTGCAGTTGAGTCTTCTTCTCCGTCGATCAAACCGCACTGTTGTGCCATTTGCTCGATGAAGTTAACCGCCTTCTGCGCATCAGCCAGAGCACGGTCGATCTCTTTGGCCTGGTCACCTTTGAGCCGTGAAGCCCATCCAGTGAGGTAGGACGCCGAGTTTTCGGGGGTAGCAGGGAGACCAAAGCGCATGGCTGCAAGCCAGGCACCAGCTTCTGCCACTACTTCCTCTCGAGCGCGATCGCTCTTGTCCCGGTTCAGGCGCAAGGGAGCACCAGTAGCATGGATCAGCTCATGCAGGCCGGTGGCCGCAATTTCACTAACCTCATGGAACTGTTCAGGGCGGGGTAGGCGTATGCCATCCGTAGAGGGCCTGTAGTAGGCCTTGTCACCGCCCCAGCTTAAAGGGATGCCCGATGCTTCAATCAGCCGTGTAACGAACTGCACGGGCTCAGGTTGAGCTTCTAAGACAGGTGGCTTTGCAGCCTCTGTCAATGGGTCCGCCAGCTGCTCCTCGTTAAACACATAAAAGATACGGTTCACGGGGATGATTTTCTCCTCCGTTGTGCCGTTCTCCTTCTTCTCGCGCTTTTTGTGGAATTTCCAAAATTCCACGGGAGTGCCCTTTTCGCCTTTGCGGGGGTGAGTGCCGAGATCCTTCGCTTGCTTGAAAGTCACCCAGGCAGGGCTGGTGTAGCCGTTTTTATCTGAAGCAATCCAGAGACTGATGATATTTGACCAGCCAGTGTAAGAACGCCCTGAAGAGGCGTTATAGGGCTGGCTCACATCTTTGTCGCCTGGTTTCCAAGGCTTCTGCCAGGGGGCTGTGCCTTCCATCAAGCCTTGTATGAGTGCTTCGCGGATACCATCGATTGCACGTTTGCTCATGATCTATCTCCTCTCTCATTCCTGCAGTAGTGCAGGTCTCAAGAAGGGATAGGGCGCTAGGTGACAGCCGGTGGGGGGTCAGTGCTTCCCCTAACTCTAATCGAGACCCGGCAGCGGGAATGAGAGAGGAGAGAATGATGAAGCACACCAACCAGTTGGATATGTTCGCAGTTAGTGAGGCGGCCAAAGTTTATAGTTTCCCTGGAAAGGGAACCGTAGAGACCGCAGAGCAGCGTAAAGAGCGTGAAGATGCTGTTATCTCAGAGGCACTGAACATCATCGAAGCACGGTTCTATGGTCAGCTTGAGAGTGAGGGTGCAAAGATAACGGCTCCTTGGATAGCGGTTGATTATCTGACGCTCAAGTATGCGGAACTGCCTTACGAAGTGTTCTCTGTGACGTGGCTGAACTCGCAACATCAAGTCATCAAGCATGAGGAGCTTTTTAGGGGCACCGTGGATAAGGCGGCTGTCTATCCTAGGGAAGTGGTTAGAAGTGCGATTGAAACAAATGCTTCCGCCGTATTGTTGTGTCACAACCATCCTAGCGGTAGTCCTCAAGAGAGTGATGCCGATCGTCAGATTACGAAGAAGCTACAAGAGGCTTTGGATGTGATCGACGTAAAGGTGATAGACCACATTATTGTGGCTGGCACCGAGCATGTCAGCTTTGCAGAGAGGGGGCTGATATAACTTCAACGGTTATGCCGTTTTCATGGCCTCACCAGCATTCCAGCTGGTGAGGCTTTTTTATGGGCTATCCTTTAATTGATAAACCTGCTGTGATGTTGATACTGCTCTTCTAATGGCCCACAAAGAAACTCGGTTGCTTGGGGGTGTAAGAAAAGGCTGGTTAATATAAAAAGGTTAAAGGGTTAAGGCTGGGTTAAAACAGGGTTACGAGCGAGTAAAGAAGCATCAAACCACTGAAAAGTATGCATTATCTTTCAAAAACCGATGCAACATTCCCACCGTTTGCTATGCAACATTCCCACCGCTTGCTGTGCAACATTCCCACCTAGGGGCCAAAGTTATCCTCCTGATGTCCACAGAAAACGTCTTTTTGTCCACATTTTGTCTCATTTAGGCACCATCTGTGCAACATTCCCACCTGCAAGATTTAAGAATGATAGGTTGACAGGACCAATTCGATTCGATTGGCTCCAAATGTGCAACATCCCCACCTCCTATCAGGGACCAAATCGCTGGTCAGAAAATAACCTGTGCAGTATCCCCACCGAAACCGTGCAACATTCCCACCTATAGAATGCTCCTTTTCCACAGGCTTACCCACAGCAAATGTGGATACGTTGGCTACTATCTGAGCACTTTTATACCGTTACCATTTGAAGCTGCTCAATTCAGTGGCTTGGCTTCTCTGTCATCAGATTGTTACAGATCAACGACCCCCAGCCAGGGAAGGAAAGATGCTTTTAGCACACTGGCCGAGCTTTAGAGACCTGTCATGGCGACTGTTGGTGCAACGTTCCCACCTACGTTCACGCTACGAACTCCACACTTAAATGCCTACTGTAAGAGGGCGTTATAAGAGTGACTGGGTGTTGGCCACGCTCATTGGGCGGTGTGATCGAGGAGGTTTGGCGGCGGTCATCTGTGCAACATTCCCCCTAACGATGACTCGCGCTTGGCTTGCTATGAGAACTGATACTGTCGTGCCTCAATATTTCCTACAGCACGGCCCCAGTGTTGCGATCCACACTGGCTGAGGGCTTGATGGGGCGACGAGTCACCCATGTGTGCAATATCCCCCCTACGCTGTAAATGCGATCTACATGCATTCAATGCACCAGAACTCGCAAAGAGTAAACAAGGGAATGAACCGCCCCGGCTTTACCGGAGACTCCATATCTTGAGAGGATGGAGTTATGAACTCACCAAAACGATATTCCCCAGAAGTCCGAGAGCGAGCTGTTCGATTAGTCCTTGAACAGCAAGGCGAATACCCGTCCAAGTGGGCGGCGATCTGCTCCATTGCCAGCAAGTTTGGCTGTACACCAGAGACCTTAAGAGCCTGGTGCAAACGCTCAGAACTCACGCAGGAAGATAGCTCGGCTAACCTGCCTGAAAATGAACGACTCAAGCAGCTAGAGCGTGAAAACGTCGAATTGAAGCGCGCTAATGAAATTCTCCGCAAGGCGGCTGCTTTTTTCGCTCAGGCGGAGCTCGACCGCAAACCCAATTGATGGTGTCATTTATCGACGAGCATCGTGCTCAGTTCGGGGTCGAGTCGATTTGTAGCCAGCTGCCAATCGCCCCATCGACGTATTACCACCACAAGGCACTTGAGACTGATCCTGAGCGGCGGGCAGATCGATATCGGCAGGATGCGTTTCTTACCGCTGAGATTCAGCGAGTGTGGGAAGAAAACTTCTGCGTCTACGGTGCCCGTAAGGTCTGGCGGCAACTCCGCCGTGAAGGCGTTAATGTTGCTCGTTGCACTGTAGAACGGCTCATGCGCCGCCTAGGAATTCGCGGCGTGGTGCGAGGCCAACGCCCCTTCACGACCATCAGTGATCCCGGCCAGAAACGGGCACCTGATTTAGTGAAACGTGACTTTACGGCCATGCGTCCTAATCAGCTTTGGGTGGCCGATTTTACCTATGTCGCTACCTGGTCTGGCTTCGTTTACGTTGCGTTCGTTATCGATGTTTATGCACGCTGTATCGTGGGTTGGCGTGTAGCAACGTCGATGAAAACGGGATTGGTACTGGACGCTCTGGAGCAAGCCCTGTGGGCACGAAAGCACAGGCAAGGGTTAATCCACCATAGTGATAGAGGAAGCCAATATCTCTCGATCCGCTACACAGAGCGTATGGCTGATGAGGGTATCGATGCCTCAGTCGGCACCACCGGTGACTCCTACGACAATGCGCTGGCCGAGACCATCATCGGCTTATTCAAAACGGAGGTGATTCACCATCGTGGACCATGGAAAGGGCGAGATGCCGTTGAGTATGCCACGCTGGGATGGGTTGACTGGTTTAACAATCGCCGACTGCTGGAACCCATCGGAAACGTTCCACCAGCAGAACGAGAAAGGACGTATTATCGTCAATTGGAGGAGTCGGGTGAAGCTGCCTGACTCAAACAAACCTGTCTCCGGAATAACCGGGGCGGTTCAGAATATCATTTTAAAGAGTTGTTTCGCTAATAGTATGTAAGTCTTTCTTTAACCGTATTGAGTTACTTTTGTAATTAGCTCTTTTAACTGTTTTGACAAATTTATCTGTTGGAAAAATTGTGTAGTAAATATCAACAAGTTTTTTCCCTTCCGTTATTCTCTTAGCTTTATAACTAGCAATAACCTCATGCTCAACGAGTACGTCAAGGGCAATTTTCATAGCGCGCACATTACTGCCCATGCGATCAGAAAGGCCGCGAGGGCTGCCTGACAGGTATGGAATGAGACGAGGGGTATAAGGATCGTTGGCTGATGCCTGGCTCCAGTAGTGGCTCATTCGCTTATGCATGTACCGGGCAAGAGGACTCTTAATCGACATCGAAGTGCTATAGTCATATAGACGGAAAGTTTGTTTAAGAATACTCTCAGTTACTAAAGGGTTAAACTGTACGTAGCATTTAGTATCGCCTTCGCGCATCTGAATATCTTTTCGCGTGGTTAGGCCGACCATAGGAAAAAAGCTTGAAGAAATAACAGTTTCATTATCATTTGTGACCGTTTCAAGCTGCGCGCCACGGCAAACAAGAATCGCCTCTTTTATCTCGCTGAGTTTGAACTCATGTTTATTTCGGCGTAACTCAGCACGCAACTCGTAGAAAGTAAAAAGCACACCGACTTTACCGTCGATCATGACGCTTCCGCCATTAACCGCCAGTTTTCTTAAAGCGTCTTCTATAATCTCTTCACGCTCACCAGGGTAAACTAGCTCATGTTTACCTTTGCTATTCTCGATAATAGCTGGTTTAACTTTAACCTTTATAACTCGGTCGCCAATACGGCATTCGCGCTCTCTTACAGCGCTGTTCAGGTCTGTGAATCGACGACGCTTCTCAAGAGAATATTTAGGCAATGCATCGTAAATATCGATGCTATTGCTATAATTTCTGTCCCGGCTATCGCTCAGGCTGAATAGGTCAAGCTGAGGCGGCTTATTCACCGAAACAGCTTGTATGTCCTTGTCTTTATTGCTATCGCTGGCCATATCTAACCTCTGTCAGCCTGCAGTAATAACCTGCTATTTCTCTTCGACAAGCCAAGAATCAACAACCTCGGCACCGTGCTGATCCTTCCATGCCCTCAGGGTTTTATGATTGCCGCCTCTTGTTTCGACAATCTCCCAATCATAAGGATTGCGGTATACCTTTATCTTTCGCTTTTTACGTCGAGCCGGAGACTCGCATATGCCTTCTTCGGCGTTAATCAATTTAACAACGTCCAAAGCAGATTTATTATAATCAACCATTAAGGATTTTAAACGATTAAAAAAAGCACTTTCACGCTTGAAATCTTCTCGACGCTCAAGCGATATTAGTTGTTCACGAAGAGACTTCGATTGCTCCTGCAACTGTTGGTATTCACGCAATATAGACATGTGTTTCCAAACAAGGCAATGTAAAAGTGTGCAAAGCACATTTTGTAGCTAACGAGACTGTATGTCAACGATATGCGTCTGTTGGCAGTGGCCGATAAGCTAACGTAAAAAATTTTTCTCCTGAGAGGTGCTTTCCCCCAAAAAAGCACCCTTGTTTCGCAAAATCCAAGGGGAATGACCCTGCCAAAAGCCTAGATTTTGCGTACAGGCTTGTTGAAAATGGCTTTTTTGCCTTGATTATTTTTTTAAAACAATAGCTTAGGCTGGTATTTTACGATTTTGAGTGATCGTATGTCCAAGCTATAAATTGCCGTAGTGCTGGCGCTTAGAGTCTCTACTTATTAAAATAGTTATTTAAGAAAGTAGAGAAGGGCAGTGAACCCGAGTAGGCTGTATCAGAGTCACATGAATAAGGCTGTGCTGAATGACTTGGAAGGCAATCTACAAAATTGCGGTCGTCTCCGACACCCTCGTACTGATCATAGACGAGGATGGCCCACGATCGGTTACCAACGATGCTCAGAGGGTCGTCAATAGCATCGCAGCTGATTTAGGAGGTCTCGACAAGCGCCGGATCTTCTGCAGGGATTCTGGCGGCCGATTCGTTGGGTTGCATGTAGAAGCCGGGGAGTTCAAGGGATTCTCACCATGTACCGATCACCAGGAAGAAGCCTTCACTTATTGGTGCCAGCACGCCGCCCAGTCTGAAGCCAGGCACCAGCCCTGACCAGGGGAAAAATCACAACCACAAGGGAGCAATTGGATGTTTGATCACTTGATTATGCCACCCCGCGCAGGATATGCGGTCATCACTACCAACGACTTCATGGCCATCGTCCGTGATACGGGCGATATTGTTGGCGTCCTAGAGGACGCCGATGCAGTTCTTGAGCACTTGAGCTTAACGCTCCCGGGCGGGCTGCGCCGCAAGCGAGTCTACGTCGAGTCGTCGCCAGGTGCATCAGATTTTCACGAGGTGATGCATGAAGGTGGGGATTTGCTCGATATTGTTGTGTGCTCTGCAGGCCAGGCTGATTATTTGCAGCAACACATCGCCGGCTTAGAAGGGAGCCCCGGGAATGGCTGATTCACTAGCGATGATTCCTTCTAACGTCACTGGGGGCCTTGCTGAAGCATCGAATACTTTGACAGAGGCCAAAGGAAACCCCGCTCTCTCGTACCTTATGGGGCTTGGTTCCCGCCGTAGCCGCGTTACGATGCGATCGCACCTCCAGCAAGTTGCCTACCTTAGCGGTGGTCATGACATTAAGAATTGTCCGTGGCATCTGATCCGCCGCGAACATGTGCGCTCAATCATCGAGATGATGAGTGAGCTGGGCAAGGCTCCATCGACCATCAATACCGCATTGTCTGCGATGAAAGGTGTGGCGCGTGAGGCTTGGGTTGCGGGTCGCATGGACAGTGAGAGCCATCATCAGATCAGCGATCTCAAGTCTGTCAGAGGCTCGAGGTTGCCAAAGGGCGTACACCTTGATGATGTAGCTATCCAAGCCCTTTGTTCCGCATGCGAAACAGACGAGACCCCTAAAGGGGAACGAGATGCCGTGTTACTCCACTTACTGGTCAACACGGGGCTGCGTCGATCAGAGAGTGTATCCATAGACATCGAGATGATTGACCGCGGCCGGCAATCGATAAGGATTTTGGGCAAAGGTAACAAGGAACGCCTCGTCTTTCTGCCCAATGAAACGTTCCTGAAAGCCATGGCATGGCAAACCCGGTTGGGGCGGGATGTCGGGCCTCTGTTCCCTAGAGTGCGCCGACATGGTGTGATTACTGATCTTCGTATTACTGACCAGGCTGTGTACTTCATCATAAAAGAAAGGGCTGCTCAGGCGGGCATAAAGGAGTGCGCGCCGCACGACTTTCGCCGCACCTTCGCTACGAACATGCTGGATCGAGGTGTCGACGTTCTCACCGTGCAATACGCTCTAGGCCATACCAACCTAGTCACCACACAACGCTATGACCGAAGTGCGGAAAGGCGGCTGGAGGAGGCGATGAAAGGGATATGACACAACAGAACAGCGCTTCACCACATGTCATTGGTGTCATCCAACGCCTGACCGACAGTGGCATAACGTTCAGCGCCAGCCACGATGGCCCTGCTGGAAAAATATCCGTGACGCTAACGCCAAGTCAGCTAGAGATGTTCTTGTGCGATCCGGCAGCGGCTTTTGCCAGTGTCTATGGTATTACTCGCGGAGACTACCTTTCCTGGCAAGCAGCCGGGTATATGGCTCAGTGTGCTGAGCTGACAACAAAGGGTCGCCAATGCCGGAACCCAGTCCATGGTGGCCATCTTGTAGCGACACCAGATCGCTGGGTGGCCTTGCGGGGCGACTACTGCCTTATTCATCAGGAAAGGACAGTAAATGACTAGCGACCAAGGAGAGAGCGTCAAATGGAGCACTGGACCTCTTTATTCCCGTCACCCTGCAACCGATCCTCAAGGTGTTTTCGTTGGCGGAAAGAATCCTAGCCTAATAGAAAGTGATTTCGAGAATGGCATCGCTCGCTTGGGTGGCTTTTGGCGCCAGCCATCATATGAGGGTGCCTATCTTACTGCAGCCACATTGCTCGTTGAGCAAGGGCGTGCGCGAGGCAGCTTCGATGAAATAGGTTTGCCAGCCTTTTATCTCCAGCGACACGCTGCGGAGTTGATTCTAAAAAGGCTACTAAATTGGTGTCTTGAAATTATTGAAAACCGGAATCAGATCACGTCGCCTGGGCAGGCTATTAAGATACCAAGTCGGGTTCGCGGCTCGCTATATGATGAGCATAACCTACGGCAGATTATGCGAAGTCTGAAAAGGGCAGCGAAGCTGGCTGGTGAACAAGATCCACCTGATTGCTTGACACAATTAGTTGAGACTATCAGCTCGGTGGAGGCTACACCGCACTGGTCCCGCTATCGAGTTGATTCTCGCAGCTCACAGCCGAAGCTATGGGAAACCACGGAGATGGTTATTCCAGTGGCAACTCTTCAGAGGCAGTTGGATCTTGTCGCCAGTGACGTGCTGGCACGCAGCCTTGATGACGAAAGTTATGAAAACGCGCTGTATAGTACCTGGGCAGGATTGATGGCAGCCATAGAGGAATCATAGTAGCCAACTCAGGCCTGTGGCCAGCTCGCTGACTATTCGTGCAAGGTGCTTCTTAGGAGTCTAATCTGGCCGAGGCGTGTACTTACAGATGGCTCCTATCTAGGGTGTTAGGGTTTCTCAGCTTTTTTGGCCCTTTGAACCTCAGTACCTCATGACTCAATATCATGCCTGTGGCTACGCCTAGTAGGCCAATACCTGCTCTGATCACCCATTCATGATTGAACATCACGAACAGACCGCCAGCAATTAGCAGACAAGCGACCGCTAAAATATTGCGCTTCCAGTCAAGGCGATATGGGCCGAGTTCATGACAATGAAAATACTGCTCCTGACTGTCCTTGGCCATTCGAGCGAGAAGAGCCTGCAGATCAAGTGTTCTATCGATTTCCTTACGCGTTCTGGCTGGTCGATGAAGCCGGCGCTCGTAAATCGCCAATCGCACCATCTTTTCATCAGGTAGATGATCTATATTCTGCCACCTCGCTGTCGATACGCCGTAAGCATCAAGTATTTTCCGGGCAAGGTTCGGACGCCGCAGTACCTGGATGTAGCGACCATCGAGCATTGCTAACCATTCGTCACGATCATCGCTGGGCTCAATTATCGTAATTCGAGATGGGGCCGGATAACCAGCTTCCTGAACCCACGCTGCTATAGCCGGCTGATCATGCGATCGCATAAATGCGACCCTGTGTTTTCCCTCATGAGCAATGAATAGCCCAAGTGGCTTGTACCAGACATATAAGGCGTTATCCCTTGAGCCAAAGTAGGTCGCGTAGCGCTCGATCCTATTCACCACCTCCTCTGGTGGCACGTTCTCAGGATGCCCTTTGATGTTTGTCCCAACGACATGTTTCGGATCTACAAAGGCTCGATAAGCCTGCCCATTCTGGTCTTCCCAGTTCAAAAAGGGTATCAGCACTGCCATTAATGAATCAGGGTGTAGTGCGCAGGTTCCACGATCATTGTCCCCTATGTCATTAAGCAACGGTTGCCCAATTGTCTTACGTGCGTATCTATCCAGCTCGATCTTCAAGGTAGCAAGCTCTTTAACTACGTCTTCATGACCAATTGAAGCAGGTTGCTTGATGAGATTCAGTGGGGGGTTATCGGGTTCAGTCACTGCTGATGACTCCGTGTTGACTGGCACAGAAGGTGGGGCTGGTTTGAAAAAATTCGGGGAGCTATATGCTCCCCGGGTGTGAGTTGGCTAGGAAGTGCTGTCTCCAAAATGCACTCGAAAGGAGTTTGGGTCCAAGATTCCCCAGCCTTCGAGTGCGTAATAGCCCATTGCACCTTCAGGTGAGCTAGGGTCACGAATAAAGAGGATTTTTACCTTAAACTCCTCTCGGATCGAAGTCAGCTGCCGTTTAACCGTGCCAGCCGGGATGCCCGTAGCTTCAGAGATGTCCTGAAGGCTTGGGCGATCCATGTGGTCAATAGCACGGATGATGTCGTATTTTCGCTGTGTGTCACGCGATAGGCTCGGCATAGAGGTCAGTCCTCACCCTCGACACCAAGTAGCTGAACGTCAGAGACTCTTACCCTCAGTGTGTCTTTTTCATCATTATCTAGCCGAACCCAGCAATAACCAGGCTCGCGATCGATACGATCAGTCTGTAGCAAGCCGCTACGTAGTGTGCCCTTCACGGTGACGCCTACCACGATACGAGCCCGGGTGGGCTCCTTTGCCATTACTGGCGCTGGTGTATCAAGTTCGGCGCCAGCCACCTTCTTGGGCTGGGGTTGCTCAGTATTAGTGGCCGGTTTAGGTGTCGGTGACTCTTCCTGTGCAACATCCCCCTTACCAAGAGAGGAGTCCTCTTTCTCGGAAATCTGAGGCGGCATTGCGGGTTGGCCATCATCAGCAGTGTCTCCCATGCCAGAGTTTCCAGCAGAGGGGGTTGAGTCGAATCTGCTCAGTGGTGGTTGGTCATCATGCGTCCCTAGAGCTGGCGCTGGCACCTGAGGCTCCATGGGAGCTGTTTCAGGGTCTTCAGCCAGAGTGCCATCCTTCGCCTGTTTCAGCAGCTCACGGCAGGCTTTCCGGCTGATTCCGTCTACCAAGGCCTTTTCGCAAATGCGTTCAGCCTTCTCTGGCGCAATTTGATAAATCTGCCTTAGCGAATTCAACGATTCGGGGTCAGCCGTGACATCTTCTTCGTAGAGCTTCTGTACGCATTCGGGGAGCTTGAGTAGCGATAGGTGCTGTGAGATATAACCACGCGACTTGCCCAGGCGCTTAGCCACATCGACGGCCTTCCACTTAGCGTCAATGAATTTCTGAATCCCCTTGGCGATTTCCATCGGAGTCAGGTTTTCCCGCTGAATGTTTTCAATCAGCTCGCCAGCTGTCTCGTCCAGCTCGCCCTGGTCCTTTTTATTGACGATCGCCTCAACCGGCACACCAGCCTGTTTACATGCACGCCAACGACGCTCACCTTTCTGAATCCGATACTTACCGCTGGCATCCTTAGGAGATACGATAATCGGCTGTTCCTGGCCATGCGACTTAATTGAGTCGGCTAACTCATCAATACCGCCGAATTTCTCTCGAACTTGGCCATTTTTCGGCACCACATCAGCTGTATCCAGCACCAATACTTCCTTGGCGCCTTTAGAGCGGCGTGAAAGGCTCTGTAGGTTGTCTAGTTGTCCTAATGCCATGTCAGCCCACCTTTTCCATGAGTTCTTCGATAACTGCACGGATCTCTTTACCAGCCTCTCGTGCCGATGTCTTTTTAATGCTCCAAACGGGTACGCCGTTGAGATTGGCCACGTCGAGTTGGCCGCGAACGCCAATCTCAGATTTGTAGACCAGATCCGGCACTGCCTTGCGAAGCTCATCTCGTGTGATCATGTCCTCCTCGAAGCCGCGCTTGAGGTTATTGATCACCATGCCGGTATTTTCCAACTCGGGATTCAGTTCCTCCTGAACGCTTATGATCGTGTTCAGCAGACCCTCTACGCCATCCAGTGCGAAACCACTCACTTGCACAGGACAAATGACATGGGTGGACATCGTGAGTGCAGCTACCAGCTTACGGCCCAGACTAGGGGGGCAGTCGACCAGCACATAATCGTAATTGTCCAATATGCCGCTGGCCTTCAGGTTTGTGATCGGGTTGACCACACAGTTCAGCGGTAGGGACTCAATCTCGGATAGCTCTGGATCGTTCTTGGTGGTCCAAATTAGATCCATTCCCCGCACGCACTTCATCGGTTTGATTTCATGCATGTTCTCATCGAACAGCCTGACTGATGGAGTGCCTGTATAGGTTGCCTCATCGCTCTGACTCAACCGGCTAGAGGTGTTGCCTTGCGGGTCGAAATCAACTGCTAGTACGCGATAGCCCGCCTCCACGAGGTAGAAGACTGTTTGAAGGCAAATGGTCGATTTTCCGACCCCGCCTTTCTGATTGGAGAAACTGATTATTTTGGTCATGGTGTTCCCGGTAGCCGACCTGGAAAAAGACAGGTTGAGAATGTCCTTGTGCAAACGGTGGCGATCCTTGCCAAGTTACGCATGCGAAACATGATAATCCACATAAACTGATACGGCAAATAGTATAAACCGCGCTATCTAGCGCATAAAAAAGGCCTGGACAGAGCCAAGCCAAACGCAGGAAATGGGTAGGTTTCAGGCTGCTTTAGATGCCTGAACAGCTTTTTCAGTGGCATCCTCTAGCGTAGGGACAACTTCACCCCCCAGAAGGGTTATCAGCTCCTCAGCAACGGCCGCAAGAGCTGGGATGTGAATATGAGCATCCGTATCAAACTTTGATGCTTCATCATCACCCGAGTCAGCCTGCTCAAGCAGTGCGTCATCGAATTTGATCTTCTTTAGGGCTAGATCATCCAGAAGCTGCATCGCCAGCTGGCCTTTCCGAGCAATCGAGAGCGCTGAACAGATGCGGCCACCATCAAGGTGCTGCTGTATCTCGTCGCTATCGAGATCGACCGCTGAAACCTTAATTACACCATCGTCACCAGAAGGGGATTCGAGCTGGCAAGACTCGCCAAGCATCCAGCCTTGAGCACGCTCAGATGGGGTAGCCAGCCAGCGGGTCATCAAAGCTGTGGGCCGATCGCGAGTAGCTAGTGGCGTGACCTTGAGCGACCCCAGCGTGAGACGCAGCAGGTCAAGAGCCTCTTCGGCTTTCTTTCGGCTTGCTGCGTCAACGAGAATCCAGTTCCGCTTGATGTCGATAGCCACAAGGAAATGCCCGGTGCGCTTCAGTGCGGTGGGTAGTAGCTCTTCGTAGACTTGCTCTTTGAGTAGCTTTTTCTCCGCTTGACGCAGTGGGCTACCTGAGGCCTTCTCCATTTCAGCCGCCCTCTCCTCCACCAGTTCTTTTACCGCAGCAGCCGGGAGCAAACGCTCCTGCCGGCGAAAGCGAAGAATGAGATATTGAGACTGGAGGGAGTATGTTAATACTTCACCACAAACCGCCGCCCACCCTACCCTTCTGGCCTCAGTGGGAGCACAACCTCGGAAAAGGTGCTTTTGAATGAGGTTGGTCATTTCTTCTGACTCAGGAAATGAGCTATGAGCGCGGTATAACAATGCATTGTCGAACATGATGAGGCCCCTGTGGTTTCATGCTTTTAGGTAGGGGGAAAGATGCCACCTAATAGAAGGTAAGCAAAAGATAACGGTATAACTCCTCCTCCCCTACCCTAGATACCGCTGGCGGACTGATGGCCAGTTACCTGGGATGGCCAAGTGCTTCAACACCCAAAGCCTCTCGCAGAAAGGTGTTAGCTGCCCTCCTCCCCACGTTATCTCTTTGCGGAACAGTGGCTGATTCGGCCGCATTGTGCCAGCACGCCTGGTATGCCGCGAGTACGGGTGGATAATCAACCACACCTCCTTCACGAAGGCAGTGAAGTATGAAGTGTTTATCTTCTTTGGTGAGGGGAAGCTCATTCAGCTGGTCCAGTCGGCTGTCATATCTATTCATATTGTATCTATACCAGACGATGAATTATATCTCTTTAGGCAAGCCCATGCATTCAGTGTTTTCCACTGACGGAGGGGATGTATATTCGGCGATCGTTGCCACCATGGCTGGCGCTCAGGGTTTCTCGAGCTGCATGGCCATAATCCACTACCCCATGAACTGCCTCATCCATACGCCATTGATTACCGTCGCGAGGGGCAAGGCTAACCCTAGCCAAGCCAGGGGGGAGTTTTACGGTGAAGCAATGAAGATGGATGTCTTCCAGGCCTTTCACTTTCTCGAGGTTGATCTCATCAATCTGTTCCGTTTCGACCGCATAGACTGTGTAGCTCCCATCCAAGCCAAGCTGCTCCTTAGCCACAATGGTCAGTATTTCATCGAACATTTTCGGGCCTTCTGCGGCGCCCTTAGCATCAATCATTCTTCACCCTACGCCCCATAAGAGCCATCATTAGGGCTGTTTAAGCGTTGATCGGTCAGCAAGCAAAGACGACGCCCATCTATCCATAGCTCTCTGAATATGCCCTCGTGGGTATACATACCTACAAGCACATCCAAGGGCTCTTCGTAATAAGTTGATGATGGTGACTGGGTACTATCGGTGATGGGATCTTGTCGGACCTTTAGAACAACAGCGGTTTGCCTGGCTAGTGGCACACTCTTGTTCTTCATGCCCCACTTCCATGAGACGCGATCTCTCGGCGAGAAACGTTCATGCGATCGATCCTCATTAAGAAGATCCAGGGCCAGAGAAATCGTCATCTTCGTGATGGCTGGATCACTTGGATCAATTCGGTTAGCCTCCACCGACTGCTTACGTCGCCCGGTCAGTACCCGCCCCAACGAGGCTAACCAATGTTCGTTGCTTTGTGTCATGCATCAATCCTCGGAGTCTTCCTATTCCTTCCAACAGCTACGGCCACACCTATTAAGGTCCAGGCAGCAAGTAGCGTAAAACCAAAATGAAGAAAAGCCCCGTAGGGAGGGCCTAGTTTGACAGAGAGGAAAAGGGACACGCCAAAAGCGATGAACCACCGCATCCAGTAGTCAACTGACCGGTTAGCGATCCAGCGTGTCTGTTCAAGCGTCAGGGGGCGGTGTAGCCAGCGAAAGGGGTAAACAGTTTTCTCCCGTGTGCCGCGGCCTACCTTGAGCGGTTGACGTGGGAATAGGCGGTTCACGGCGAACTGTGGAAACATTCCTTCAAGCGCTCGCCGCGCAATGTTGGCAGTGCGTTGATCTTGTAGAGACATGGGGTGCCCTCTAGCTGGGCGCCCCGGCTCCCTCTAGGGTAGACAGGGCGCATTTCTTCAAGGTGCGGGAGGTTACAGGTTGCGGATTTCAGCTGCACGAAGGGCGCCGCGGACGATGCGGGCTTCACCGTTTTCATCCTTGTAGATCGTATTCGGTGTGGAGCGGATTCCCAACTGCTGGATCAGGTTGCTGTTCTCGCTCACGATGTTCATAGCTTCGGTACTGGGGGATTCGGAAACACTGCCGCCTCTTTCTATAGTGGCCAGCACTTCAGCGGGGTTCTCCGCGTCAATAATTTGTGCGGCCTGGTGGAGTGAGCCCTCTCCCATGAAGCCCACTGGAATCCAGCGGAATGTCACTTCATCCAAGAGTGCTCTGGACGTTTGATACATCTGCTGGCAGTAACCGCATTGCGTATCGAAGACAACATAGAGAACCTTGTCGCCTGTTCCTTCTTCAACGTAGGCGGCACTTTCCTCAATTTGAGCGAGTGCTGCGGCCTCTTCCTCTTTCTCAAACCCGTTGTCCTGAGCACCTGCTCGATTCGGCATGCTGGCCAGCGGGCTATTCTCCATGTGCTGCTCCATGTGAGCCTGCGTCAGGTTTTCACCACCCTCACCTAGGATCATACCGATAAACGCATGCTTACCGTCCTCAGTGGTATAGATCACATTAGTGTCGTTCTCGACACTAATGACCCAACCATTGATACCGTCCAGCCCGGTATCGAACGTCTTGTCGACTTTGGAGCCTGGAATGCCCAGGTCAGCCACGGCCTTCGGAAGCTCTATGCTAGCGCCGGTATCGTCGTCATTGGCAATGGCTGTCCCAGCGATAAGAGCGGAGGCGACTGCAACAGCGGAGGCGATCAAAGTAAGGTGTTTCATCTATAAGCTCCTTGAGCAAAGTTAAGCGCCAGCGGTACTGGCGAAGTCTTCGCCATGCGAGGCATGGCCACATCAGGTTCTAGTCATCTACTGCTCAGGGCAGCAGCTCTTCAATTCCCGCTTCGCTCTGCGAAGCGGCTCGCTCACGCGCCTGCTGGTTTGCACGGCTGACCAGCTCTCGTGCCTCCTCATAGAGGTTCGAGGCGCTATAAGTGGTGTCTCCATGACGATCAAGATTTGTCTCGATCGTAGGAGCATCTGTTGGCAGGCCTAATCCAGCCAACACGGTGTCTGTGATGTCAGGGATGGTGCCGTCCAAGACGGCTGCTTGTCGGACTATGACCATGGCGCCATTTGCGGCCTCTACGATCGCAGGCCGAACACCCTTGTCTACACGAGCCAATGTGGAAACGGCGGAATCTCGCACCTCGCCGTCCCCTAGCAGCTCACTGGCTGCTGCACGCCGGGCATTAACGTATTTGGCGGTATCGAACGTCACTACGGCTGGCATTCCAGTGCTAGACGAGGCCCATGGGAGGTTTATGGGAATGACCGCTATAGCGAACGCCATCGCACCCAGCACGCCACCGGCTAAGGGCAAGACCCTGGCCAAGGGATGCTGAGATCGGTATCTGGTTTTCTGGTCTGTCTCACTCATGTGCCTGCCTATCGTCTACGCATGAAAAAGCCCCAGGAATAAACCAGGGGCTGTGAATAGAACATCAAAATGGAAATTCCACTTTATCGTCTCCATCATCGGCAGCACCAGCGCTACGCGGATCACGGAGGATTCGGCAAGTGTCCACCATGAGGTTTGTGTACACAGTGCCGTTGTCAGCCTTGCGAAAGGACAACTCGCCCTCAACAAAGACCAATTGACCGCGCTTCAGGCGATCTTTCATAACCTCGGCAAAGCGGCCACCAAGGATGCAGTTAAGCCACATCGGTTCATCGCCCGATTTCTTGGCCATGTTAATACCGAACCGAACGTAAGTTTTGCCACTGCCGTTGGTCCGTGCTTCAGGTTCGCCAATGTGGCCAATCTGTAGAGTCTGTCCCCACATGTTCAAATCTCCTCTCTCTCACATTCCCAACGTAATGGGTCTCGTTGGGTGATAGGGGCGCTACTGACACTAAGGAGCCAGCCAGGACGATTTTTTTATAAAAACATGAAAAAGCCCCCTGACTCAGAAGAGTCGAGGAGGCTTTGAAGGGGTCACCGCGGACGATGACGAATGATTCTTGCCTTGGGTTGGAGATAACTCCAATGCGCCAAGTTAAGAAGAAACTTACTGAAAGCTCTCTTGGTAAAGCTCACCACGAATGCATCGTCGACGCTCTCAATGGCTTTTAGAGTGCTTTCCCGATGCAACTCGCGATCAGGGCGACGTACCTGGATGACAGTTCCATCCTCGACAGAGAATGCAAAACCCTCCAGCTCTCCAAGCGAGAAGACCTCGAATGCCACATTCACATCCGTTCCCAAGTCTGCCATTTGTCGAGGCGTTGGCTGGCGCCAGCGTCGACCGGCCTGCCGGGGCAGTATGAAACGTGAGCCTTGCGCTGAGTCGATAGCAAACGCCACCTGATCATCATTGAGGTCATCAAGTTTCAGGCCGCCGAACTCACGCCCAAAGGCTACGGCATCTTCTTGATTTACAATTAGCTCAATATTCATGTCACTCTCTCCTCTCATTCCTGCCATGCAGGTCTCAAGAGGAGATAGGGCGGGGACTGCCACAAGCGGTCAGCTCAGGTCGGCCTGCGCGGTGTTTCGCATGCGGAACATTTCATCAGCTAAAAAGGCAAGAGAGGGAGTGCGCCAGCATAGAAAAGCCCCTGACCGAAAGGTGCAGGGGCTGTGAATCATGCAGGTCTAATTGAGCAGCGCGTCACGACGGTCTGAGGAATCCCCCGGTACTCGTCGTGCTTTTTAACGCGCCCCTTCAATACAACCCTTTTCTCCTCAAGGGCTTTGCCTGTCTTCCAGACAATGTATCGGCCTTCGAGGTCACAGAAGATGTGCTTCCACATCAGCCCCCATCGCGTATCTGACGAAAAGGACTGCTTGCGCACTACTTCCATCTCTAATTGATCGCCTGGATCGCCAGCATAGCCGAGTGCCATCATTGACTCGCTGTTAATAGCTGACTCCTCATGTCGATCGTAGGCTGTGACAGCCGCCGTCATAACACCGACGCCGCGCTTTAGCCCGACCATATCGAACCGAGCATGATGAATAATCATCGTCTCGAACTCACTATGCTCAGCCTGCAGAGGGAGCACTTGCCGCGCCCAAGCTATAACCGCATCAGCCCGAGCCACGTCTTCACTTTCAAATGCCCTCATCCCCTTGCTGATCATCGGAGCTGAACGGGCCATCTCACCAACGATCTCTGCTGTCGCCAAGTCGCCGGTTTCCTCAGCGCGAGAACGAGACACAAAGCCTCGTTGTCTGATCTGCCGTACCGCCGCTGCCACCAACCATCTCAGCTCAATAACAGCCTCTGGCGGGCGACCACCGCTCAAGCCCACCTCATCGATCTCTTCCATCATATTGATCATAGAGACCAATAGTTGAGCGCGGGCCATCATCGACTCGGCACCCTGGTGACCAACATAGTCCTTGAGGCATGTCTTTCCGACTTCTAGGACCGCACCAGTTGCCATCTCTTCCATCAGAAAGAGATAGCGCCGCTCACGCCGTTTGTTGCAATGGCTGCAGTCTCCCGTGGCATCGCCTGATCTGTAAGGTTCGGGCAATCGGCTATATGCCCACTCCAAGGGGGTGACCCGTGCCGCCTTGTCAGCTGCCATGTCGATTCGCGCCAGCAAGCGATACCCGTCCAACTTCGGGGGTTCGCCACTGATTGAGACTTTGACGGCAGCGATCTTCTCCACCCTAAAGTGCGACAGTCGATCCTCAAGATCCACCGTCTCACGAGTCCAAGGCTTTACAGCCTCCTCGAGGACGCTGATCTCAAAGGGTGCCATGCCAAGCTTTTTGGCCTTGCGGTCGAGCCGTTCTACCTTCTCGCGCAGCGCGGGAAGGTGGCACTTCGGTATCCAGCAGGTGGTCTTATCTGTCTGTGTCGTCATGATCCTTGCTCCTCTCTCATTCCTGCGTAATTGCAGGTCTCAAGAGGAGGTAGGGGAGTTACTGACCAGCTAAGTGTTTCGCACGCGAAACAAAGAGGACGCATGCATCGCCACATTGGCAGCTTCACGCAGCGCTATTCGCCCTGTGACGTGAAAGAGTGAGCAACTGCTGTAACCGAGAGGCCTGCCGATGCATCCGCTTGGCTGTAGAAAAGTTGTCCCATCCCGACTGGAAGCTACCCTCACGATTCAGCTCCTCAATACGAGCTGCCGTTTCGGTCCATTGGCCAGGGGGAATAGTGTCTTCGAGCCAGCCCCCCCGTTCGTACAGGTCAATGACTACCCCATCACTATTGCAGATACGCATGTTTAAAGGTCTGAACAACCCCTCATATACGTCTTCGGCTTCACGCCATACCTGATAACACGCAGCAAAACCTGACTCAGCCAGCTCACGAAGTTTGTAATACTCAGTGTATGGAGGCACAACCACAGATCGTGAGGAATCCGTCTCATAGAAGGCGAGTCCTGGCGCGTGATCGTACATGTCCATCTTCACTTCACCCTCAATGGTGATCGAGGCGCCAGTCGCGGGCAGCACATTGGTGCCGAACGTTTTATCAAAATAGCTGGCGCAACTGGCAGCGATACTTTTCTGTAGCTCTCGAAGAAATAAGCGGTCTTCATGTGTTAGGGCAGACATAACGGCCTCCATGTGGCACTGGTGTGATGCAGTATCGAGTGATGCAGTGGGCCTTCATGAAGAGAGCGCGGACGCGGTAAAGGCCTCAGGATGTGATAGGGGGTTTCGTGTCAGGTGGTATAGAACGGCTCGCGCCAGCATGAAAAAGCCCCATGCTGAGAACAGCAGAGGGGGCTTGAATAACTATGCGAGCACTACGGCATCATCCAGGTGGCGGGCCTGAAGCCTTACCAAACCGGACGAGCCCTCAGGCCTGAAAACATTACGTTTACGAGGCAAATCTACCTTGGTGAACGTGTCGCACTCCAGGCCTCCAACGAACCGTACTGTGTACGGGAGTTTTATGCGATCGCCATCTTTCAGGCGCACACGCTGCTTCTTCGACTCAGCATGCTTTAGGCATCTCTCGCGCCATTCGCTGGCATACTCCAGGCTGAGCCCTGCAACTACCCCTAGCCGCTCAAGCTCCCCAAGAGGGGATAGCAGCTTGAGAATGGACGCAGGGCACTGTGACAAGACTGGCCCCATCGTTTCATCCATCGACTTGTAGCAAAACTCACCCTGCGAACAGCTAGTCTTCACGACCGCCGCTATCGTGTACTCAATTGGCGCTTGCTCCGGGGCCTCTGCTGCCCGCTGGATCTTGATCGCAGCGTAGTAGGTAGAGCCCACGAAGCTCGACTTCAGCACTTCGATAGAACCATCCTGGTTGGTGTATTCCTCGTCCAGGTAGGCTTTACGGTCAGACGGCTTTGGTATGCACAATGTACCCATGATCTTGCTCCTCTCTCATTCCTGCGGAATTGCAGGTCTCAACAAGGGGTAGGGGAGGAGCTGACAGAAAATGTTACGCATGCGAAACAAAGCGGCTGGCGCCTTTTGCAGAGCCAGCCGCAAAAGCATGGCCCATGCTTCCCGGGCGTCTAAAATAGAAAACCCCCAGGCAGCACAAGGCTGACTAGGGGCTTTGAAAGAGGAGTGATAACTGCGCGATCGCGTCAGTCCTCCTCGGGTAGCATGATCGTTATCACCGGCTTAGGGGTATCCCCAGGGCCGATAGTCATAACGACATGTTTTGGCACAACGACAGAGCCGGTTTCGGATTGCTCAATCACATCAACGATGAAGTTGATATATCTCTCGTTGCGCTCTCTCGCAGCAGCCTCAAGGGCGACAAGCAATACATCGCCTAACCGCTTTTCCTCTTGCTGCTGCATCTCATGAGGGTTTGTACCGTCATGCCACGCCACCAATGACTCCCAGGCTGCAGCAGTCATGGCAACAGGCACCTTGAAACCCATCATGTAGCCGGCGGCGTGCTCAGCACGTTCGCTGACATCTACCAAGTTGCCATCTTCGATGGCATCTGCACGGGAATAGCTATGGATCATGTCAATTTCATCAAACATGAGCAGTAGCCCCCTGTTGGCGTGACGCCAAAAAAGCAGCCATTGGGATGGGTGTAACCTCAGGCCCAGTCGGCAACTTCCAGGCGCCCTCACGTCTAACAACGCGAGCCAGTCGATCAGCAGCAAAGCATAGTCCCCAGCGCTCACTAGAACGCTCAGACAAGCCGCTTGCTTCGTGCGTAACCTCCCACATCCAGTCAGCATCCACATCAACGCATGAGCGGACTTTGAACACCTGCTCGCTTATTCGCACCCTCCGGCTCAAACCTTCAATGCCTAAGTATTCACCGAAGTTACCGCCGCGACGGCTGTAGATGATCGTTTCCAAACGCTCGCCAAATGTTTCCATTGGGGTTCTCTCTCTTCTCTCTCACATTCCTGCAAAGCAGGTCTCAAGAAGAGATAGGGGACTTGCTGACGTTAAAAAATATGGTATTTGTAGCACCCCTACCTGTTTCGCATGCGAAACAATCTTTTCAGGAGATGCCAATGACCGATCCCACTACAGCCCAGGACAGCACTAAAGAGGGAGCGTCCCGAATCTGCGTGTTATCCAGGTTCGCCATCGAGACACACCCGACAGCCCGAACCCCGACGCCATCCTGTTGATCCAACGCTCAGAAAACATCGTTGGCCAGGGGGCTCGGTTAACCCTCCGAGTCAAGCGGATCGACAACCAACGCCCGTATGGGAATAATCAATTTAGCTGGGCAGCTTGTTACTCGCCTGCAGGTTTAGGTAATCCCGAGAGGATCAAGCTAACAGACGAAGAGTGCCGTGCCGGTGGAGATTTACGTATGCGATTAAGCGGGCTCCTTGGCTATCGTATCGGCACATACTTGATGGCTGAGATCGTCTCTTGGGCAAAACAATGGCCAACGGCAGAGGTCATGCAGATAAAGCTATCTTGGGAGGATGAGAAGCCCAGCGCATGGGACGGAATAAACAATTCGAGGCGAAATCGATTCTATGAGCAGTTCAGTATTGAATTCATCCCTAGTGAAGCCGAATCGCAGATAACCGCTCGTTCAAAATACATGCTTGTTGAAAACCTGACGACTTACGATGCCGAGCGTGCCTGGCGATTGAATATCCAAGAGATGAATGCCAGCGACTGGCTCGTTGATCAGCAGCTCAAGCTGGAAGAGCAGGGAGGGCAGCTAGCGAAGCTCAAGCGAAAGGCTGAAAGCAGTCAGGCTACGATAGACCGCATTGAAGCCCATCCATACCGCTATGCAGTGTGTCGTCTGTTTACCAATCCTCTGGCGTTGGGCTGCCTTGCACTGGTGGCTGTGGCCTTTTCCCTCGCCAAGGAAGTGGTTAGCTGAACTATCCGCCAGCCTCAGGTAACCGGAAACAAAAAAAGCTCTTCGCGAAGGAAGAGCTTGTTGAATGTGAGATCAATGTCTCTTGTTCTGACGAGAATGACAATCGCCAAAATTCAGCTAACTGCTGCTGCCGTCCTGATGGTGATGATGCTTGCTGCGTTCAATTTGAACGAACGTGAATAAACACACGGCCGCCATAAAGACTGCAAAAGCTGTAACTAACCATCCAAAAGGGCTCATAAATTCAATCCTTTTCTGCACTGTTGCGCTCAAGTCTTACAAGAAACGCAATACCTGTTACCCAAATGATAGCACCTACGAAAAACATGGCAACTGATGCACCAAGAGTGATTTTCTCGCTAGGAGCGAAGAAACCCAGAACTCCGGCACCCATGGCGCCTAGACCGAGTTTTCGTACATCGTCTGTCAGTGCCTGCAGGCTGTCCGGCCCCAGCAGAGGCTGGCCATCCTGCATCCTTCGTCGCACGGTGGCGACCCATTGTTGAAACTTTTTGTTCATGATCCTACTCCTCTCATTCCTGCTTTATTGCAGGTCTCAAGAGGAGATAGGGGGCAGGGTGACACTCAGATTAATGGACAAGGCACGCTGCGTTTGTTCCCATTGGTAGCGTGTGGTTCCGGCCTCTATAGCCTGTATCGAAACGCTATGGTTTCCCGCCGTTCAGTCACGGCTCAGAGTTAAAGGAAAAGACATGTCGTTTGTTTTCACCCCATCCTCAGAACGCAAAAAAATTAGCGAAATAATTTAGAGGCAGAATCAGAATGTTAAACCGATTTGTAGTGTTTGTGTCCATTGGGTTTCTATCAGCGTGCAGCATACAAGCTATTGCCGCACCAAACATGCTGGGCAATGCCCCTAGCTCTTTAGGAAATGCCCCTAGCGCTTTGGGCAATGCCCCTAGCTCTTTAGGAAATGCCCCTAGCGCTTTGGGAAATACGCCTAGCTCTTTAGGAAATGCCCCTAGCGCTTTGGGAAATACGCCTAGCTCGTTAGGCAGTGCTCCAAACTCACTACGGGGAGCCCCGAATACACTGAACAACACCCCGAATGCATTGGAAAATACCCCAAACGCTTTGGCGGATATCCCCACTGGAACAGAGGCCATTAAAGAAGGGTTTAAGGCTGTTAAAAAAGGGTTACAACACATTTCTAATTGAATGGATTACAAAAGCACTGATAGCAAAAGCGCGTGACTGCTCCTTGGCAGTCACCATCGCCAAGGGCACTAGCCAGTGCGCCTTGCTAAACAATCATTATGGTATCCGCCAAGCAAGTAGAGAGCGAATAGTTAAATGAAAAGAATAGACGACCACCTGCGTGTCCAGCGACTCATGAAACACTAATGTGTAATGCCGCATGCGGACTAATACCCACACTCTATGGATAATTTAATGCTAAAGCGAAACCTCATTACCGTTTTACCGGCTGTAGTAATGCTGACACTCTCCGGCTGCGGCAATGGCAGCTCTGAAATCACTGGCCTAAAAGAACAGTCTTTCCCTATCGGTAGTTCCTTAACCTTTGAGCAGGCCCTGGAAAACCGAAAAGCTTGCGCTAGCACAAGCTGGGATTTCAAAAAAGACGATCAGGGGCGTGAGATAATCCAGTACGAGTGCGGCTTGAAAGGAATTGATGAACTAAATGATCCAGTGAGGGCGCAGAGTGACGATCCGGTGCTAATAAGCAGTGCAACACATTCTATTGAGTGGCTGCACTCTGAGGGGGAGTATTCACACAGCAATAGCGGATTTTCTCTTTACATGAGTAGCGGCGAGAACGTGCACGAGAATTTAGAGAAGTATGAATCGTACTACTTAGTAGTTGATCCTGAGGTAACGGAGCTAAGCACATTCGTTAAGTACATGGAGGAATATACAGAGTGGCGACGGTAGAAGAAAGTGGGTATCCGGATTAAGTGGTTGATGATCCCCTCTGATCCACCAAAACCTTAATCCTCCCAGAAGGTTGATAGATCGACGCCGTAGTTCTTCTCGGCCTCGGGGAGACCCATGCTGTAGGTCATGGTGGCCTTGCCCAGGAACGGAGATTCCTTGGTCTGTGGCGTCTTCTTCTTGTGCTTGGTGGTGTAGAGCATCCGGGCCCGCATCACCTCGAATGAATAGCCCCGGCCATCGCGGTTCTTGTCCTTGGCCAGCCGGTTGATCGACTCCGTGAAGGCGTTGGTGATTGGGATGTCGGTCTCGAAGTAGGTCAGCACCTCCTCACGCCAGCCACTGACGGCGCTAACGAGATCCTTCCAGACCTCCTTCTGCCCCTGCGGGATGCCGTCAACCCAGGCAGCCAACGCCTTCTCAGCATCCCGCCGGGTGGCACAGCCCCAGATGTGGTAGAACCGCTCCTTGTGCTCATAGGCTGCCAGGAGCTGGGGGAAGGCCCCTGTCCAGGTTTCCATGATGAGACGCTCGCGGTCTGAGACGTCGTGAGCCCGCTTCAGCAGGATCTTCCGGTCGCCCTTAAGGGTTCGTCGCTGGTTGGCCGTCAACTCCTTCCTGAGCCCCTTGCGGACCTTCTCCAGGGCTTCGTTGGCCATACGCACCACATGGAACTTATCGACCACAATGCGGGCCTGTGGCAGCACCGCCTGAACGGCACGGCGGTAGGGCTTCCACATGTCCATGCTGACGATCTCGACCTTGTCGCGCTCAGTCATGCTCATGAGCCGCTTCGTCACCGCGTCCTGCTGACGACCGGGCAGCAGGTCTAACAGAGTACGCTCCTCCAAGTTGGTCAGGATGCAGCGGTAGCGGCGATTCAGGTACAGCTCGTCGATGCCCAGGCAACGAGGAGTCTCGAAGCGGTGCCAAATCGCCAGGAACTCAGCCTTTTTCTTGAAGATTTCGCGTATGGTCTTCTCATCGAGGCCCGTGGTATCGGCTACATAGGCGTAGGGGTGGTTGAAGGCCTCCTTTTCAACATGGCTGTAAAGCCTCCGCGTCATGCGATGAGTGTCCACCATCTCGGGGAGCGTCGGACGGAATGTCTTTCCGCAGGCTCGACATGTGTACCGGCGACGGACCACCCAGAGGGTGACCCGCTTGCCGTGGATGGGTAGGTCACGATAGGCCACATCGCGCTTGCCGAACCTGACAAACTCATTCTCAACGCCGCATTCCTCGCAAGCTAGAGGCTCAGGAGCTTCGATCTGGTAGTGGAGATCATGCTCTTCCACCTTGGTGCCCAGGACGTGGTATTCCGGCAGGTGGAGAATGTTGTCAGAAAAGTGCGTCATATCTTGGGCGTTTTCGTGGCAAGTATGTTTATCGGGATAGTGCCTGTTTGGCATTGAGGACGATGCCAGCTACATGGTGACGAGAATGCCGCCACTGACCTTGAGGCCGTGGATGATCCCCTGGTTGAGGGGACCGTTGAGCACGGCGGCGCCCAGCGCGAACAGCGACGGTAGAGCCTGCGTCGTGTGCTTCCCTTGTACTAATCACGGAGGGCAGGCCCCCTTGCGCTCCATCGAATGCAGCATGGGGTAGAGGGTCCTGGGGCTCAGTCGATAGCCGTGGGGCAAGGTCAGCGTCGGGTAGCCCCACATCATTCCCCAGACGCCTCCTGTGGCAGCGCAAGAGCCATCAGGGCGCTGGCCGCCACCAGAGCGGCCGAGATCCACAGACAGGCGGCCAGGCCATACACCTGGTACACCCAACCGGAGAGTAGTGTGCCGGCGAGGCGGCCCATGGCGTTGGCCATGTAATAGAAGCCCACGTCCATGGAGACGCCATCGGCGCGGGCATAGTGCACGATCAGGTAGCTGTGCCAGCTGGAGTTGACGGCGAAGAGCACGCCGAAGGCCAAAAGCCCCGTCACCAACCAGCCCACTTCGGCCAGGGGCAGCAGGGCCAGCAGCGCTGGCAAGCCGGCCAGGGCCAACGCCCAGAACACGGTGACGGCCCGCGCCCCGCCCTTGACCAGGCCGGTGAGGCGCGGCGCCTGGGTCTGCACCCCACCATAGCCGATCACCCAGATAGCCAGCAGGCCGCCCACCGTCCAATGGCTCCAGCCGTGCTGGTCGTAGAGGAACACCGGCAACGCCACCACGAACCACACGTCCCGGGAGGCGAACAGGCATAGCCGCGCCGCCGAGAGCACGTTGATGGCCCGGGACTTGGAGAACACCTCGGTGAACTTGGGCTTGCGCTTCTGGCGACCCAGGTCAGCCTTGAGCCTTATCAGCGACAGCGTCAACACCGCGACGAGCATCAATGCCATGGCGATGACCGCACCGCGGAAGCCGATCAGAGTCAGCAGCAGGCCGCCGAGGAAGAAACCGGCCCCCTTCAGCGCGTTCTTGGAACCGGTGAGGATCGCTACCCAGCGGTAGAGGGCACTGCCGGCACTAGGGCTGTCCTTGGGCACCAGCACCTTGACCGCGCTCTTGGCGCTCATCTTGTTGAGGTCCTTGGCGATGCCCGAGAGCGCTTGGGCGGCCATCACCCAGGGCACGGTTAGCGCCGCGGCGGGCACCATCAGCATGACCAGCGCGACGATCTGCAGGCCGAGGCCCACGTTCATGGTGCGGTTGAGGCCCAGGCGTGCCCCCAGCCAGCCCCCCACCAGGTTGGTGACTACGCCGAAGGCCTCGTAGAAGAGGAACAGCAGCGCCACCTCCAGCGGTGAGTAGCCCAACTGATGGAAGTAGAGCACCACCAACATGCGCAGGGCACCGTCGGTGAGGGTGAAGGCCCAGTAGTTGCCGGTGATCAGCAGGTACTGGCGCACCTCGAAGGGCAGCCCCTTCAAGCGGATCCCGAGCTTCCCTGCCTCAGACATGGCCCACCTGCTCACTCCCCACCTTCATCGCCAGCTCGGCGGTCCGGTTGGCGTAGCCCCACTCGTTGTCATACCAGGCGTAGAGCTTGAGCTGGGTGCCGTTGACCACCATGGTCGAAAGCGCGTCGATGATCGAGCTGCGCGGATCGGTACGGTAGTCGATGGAGACCAGCGGGCGCTCCTCGTAGCCCAGGATGCCGGCTAGCGGGCCCTCGGCGGCGGCCTTCAGAGCAGCATTGACCTCGTCCACCGTCACCTCGCGTTCGAGTTCGAAGACCATGTCGGTGAGCGAGGCGTTGGCCAGGGGCACCCGCACGGCGTGGCCGTTCAGCTTGCCCTCGAGCTCGGGAAAGATGGCGGTGATCGCCTTGGCCGAGCCGGTGGTGGTGGGAATCAGGCTCATGCCGCAGGCACGGGCTCGGCGCAAGTCCTTGTGGGGGGCGTCGAGGATGGTCTGGGTATTGGTGATATCGTGGACGGTGGTCATGGAGCCGTGGCGGATGCCATAGGTCTCGTGGATAACCTTGACCACCGGCGCCAGGCAGTTGGTGGTGCAGCTCGCCGCGGTGACGATGCGGTGTGTCTCAGGATCGTAGCGGTCGTCATTGACCCCCATCACCACGTTCAGCACGCCCTCTTCCTTCACCGGCGCGCTTACCACCACCCGACCGACGCCCTGGTCCAGGTAGGCCTGCAGTTTCTCGCGGGTCTTGATCTTGCCCGAACACTCGATGACAACGTCGCAGCCCGACCAGTCGCTGTCGGCCGTGGCGACCTTGGAGGTAAAAGCCAGGCGCCGACCGTCGATGAGGATGTCCGCCTCGGTGGCGTCGATTCCCTTTCCCGGTGCCCAGTGGCCATGCACCGAGTCGAACTCCAGCAGGTGGGCGAAGGTGGCAGCGTCACCGCCCGGATCGTTGATCAAGCCGATCTCGACCTCGCCCGATTCGACGGAGCGCCAGAGGCTGCGCAGCGTCAATCTGCCAATGCGTCCGAAGCCATTGATACCAATACGCAGAGTCATAGTTACCTCGCTTTGAATTTAGTCGTGGGTCTCGATGGATCGAGGTTCAGCGCTCGATGTCGTCGCGCTCCTGGATCTCCAGCCAGAGCAATAGCCGATGACGGATTTCGGCCAGCGCCTGCTCGTAGGCATCCCACCGCTCGATAAGGCGAGGATCGCGGATATCCCAGTAGAGATACTCATCACTGCTGCCCTGCCAGTCACGGCATGCCTGCTGGGCCTTGTCACAAAGCACGATCACCGAATCGAAATGCTCACCGGCGAAATCGCCCAGGGACTTGCTGGCGAGCCCCTGAGTGTCGATACCTAGCTTGCTCAAGGTAGCCAAGGTGATCTCATGGGGGCGATCCGGCTCGGAACCAGCGCTGAACGCCTCAAAGCGGTCTCCCGCCAGGTGACGTAACAGGGCTTCGCCCATCAGGGACCTGGCCGAGTTGGCATTGCACAGGAACAGAACACGTCGCAGTCTCATCAGTTGACCCTCATTGATGCGGGCTTGCATATGTGCGGATAGAAAGATGTTGCGTGCTGCTAGGACGTTCTACGCTTCTACCTTGAGTGAACGACTTGACACGCCCCCAATAATTCCATAATTTTGGAAATATGGAAACATCAAACGTAATCGAGAGCTTTTCCGCTCTTGCCCAGGAGACACGCCTGGCGGTCTTTCGCCTGCTGGTACGCCAGGAACCGGATGGGCTCGCCGCCGGCGAGCTCGCACGGCAGCTATCGGTGCCCCATGCCACGATGTCGGCGCACCTGTCTGTGCTGTCGCGGGCAGGTCTGGTGGTATCCCGTCGTCAGGGGCGCTCGATCATCTATCGGGCGAATCTAAACCACATGCAGGAAGCCATCCGCTTCCTGGTGCGCGACTGCTGCGCGGGGCATCCGGAGGTGTGTGGCCCCTTAGCGGAGTCCCTGATCGGTTACACTCCGAATCAAGATAAGGAATGAAACAGTATGCTTCCCCAGATCTATCACAACCCGAACTGCGGCACATCACGCAATACCTTGGCGATGATGAGGGCCTCTGGTGAACCTCCCGAGATCATCGAATATCTCAATACGCCCCCAAGCCGGGAACGCATCGTGGAGCTGCTGGCGAAGATGGGTATCTGCCCTCGGGATCTACTGCGGCGCAAGGGAACCCCCTACGAGGCATTGGGGCTGGACGACCCGGCGTTGACGGATGATCAGCTGATCGATGCCATGCTGGCGGAACCGATTCTGATCAATCGACCGATCGTGGTGACACTGAAGGGTGCCAGGCTATGCCGACCATCGGAGACGGTGCTGGATCTCCTTGACCACCCAGTAGCGCACTTCATCAAGGAAGATGGTGAAGTCATCCATTACCCAGGAATCGCGCCATGAAAGACATCAAGATGCCGGCAGACCTCCCCAATATTGATCCTTCCCAGTTGCGTTCCATCGACACGACACTGTTGGCAGGCCCCGAGACCCCCCAGCATGCGCCACGTATTTTGGTGCTCTACGGATCCCTGCGAGAACGATCCTACTCACGTTTCGTTGCCGAGGAAGCCGGGCGACTGCTGCGTTGGTTCGGATGCGAGGTGCGGACTTACAACCCTAGCGGCCTGCCCTTGCCGGATGATGCGGGGGCTGACCACCCCAAGGTTCAGGAGTTACGCGAGTTGGCCGAGTGGTCGGAAGGCATGCTGTGGGTCAGTCCCGAACGCCATGGTGCCATGACGGCCATCATGAAGGCCCAGATCGACTGGATTCCGTTGTCACTAGGCGGCATTCGTCCCACTCAGGGGAAGACCCTGGCCGTGATACAGGTATCAGGCGGGAGCCAGAGCTTTAACGCGGTTAACCAAATGCGCATCCTCGGTCGTTGGATGCGCATGGTGACGATCCCCAATCAGTCTTCGGTACCGAAAGCTTTCAATGAATTCGACGAAGATGGCCGCATGAAGCCCTCTCCTCTGTACCTCCGCATAGTGGATGTTTGCGAGGAACTGACCAAGTTCACCCTGATGATCCGAGGACGAAGCGACTACTTGACAGACCGCTACTCTGAGCGAGTGGAAAGCGCGGAAGACGTTTCTCGGCGCGTGAATCAATGTGCCATCTGATAGGAGTCACACCATGACCGCACTCCAAGAATCCCAAGCCCCAAGCGCCACCGAGGGCATGGGTCGTTTCGAGCGTTATCTTTCGGTATGGGTGGCGATGGCCATCGTCGCCGGCGTACTGCTGGGCCAGTTCGCCCCGGCGGTGCCCGAAACCCTCTCGCGCTTCGAAGTCGCCCAGGTGTCGATCCCAGTAGCCATCCTCATCTGGGCGATGATCTTCCCGATGATGGCGCAGATCGACTTTACCGCTGTGCTCGGTGTGCGCCGCCAGCCCAAGGGGCTTGTCATCACTACCACGGTGAACTGGCTGATCAAGCCCTTCACCATGTTCGCCATCGCCTGGTTTTTCCTGATGGTGCTGTTCAGGCCCTTCATTCCCGAAGAGCTGGCCAGCCAGTACCTTGCCGGTGCCATCCTGCTGGGGACCGCGCCATGTACCGCTATGGTCTTCGTGTGGAGTTACCTGACCCGCGGCGATGCTGCTTACACTCTTGTCCAGGTGGCGGTCAACGACCTGATCATGCTGTTCGCCTTCGCCCCCATCGTGATCCTGCTGCTCGGCGTGTCGAACATCCAGGTACCCTACGACACGGTGGCGCTGTCGGTGGTGCTCTACATCGTCATCCCGCTGGCCGCCGGTTACCTGACCCGGCGCACCCTGATCGCCCGTCGCGGCATCGAGTGGTACGACAACGTCTTCATGAAAAAGGTAGGACCGATCACGCCCATCGGCCTGATTATCACCCTGGTGCTGTTATTCGCCTTCCAGGGCGATGTCATACTCAACAACCCGCTGCACATCGTGCTGATCGCCATCCCGCTGATCATCCAGACCTTCCTGATCTTCTTCATTGCCTACGGCTGGGCCAAGGCGTGGAAAGTGCCCCACAATGTCGCCGCCCCGGGAGCGATGATCGGTGCCAGCAACTTCTTCGAGCTAGCCGTGGCCGCCGCCATTGCCCTGTTCGGCCTGCAGTCCGGCGCGGCGCTGGCCACTGTGGTCGGGGTGCTGGTGGAGGTGCCAATCATGCTCATGCTGGTCAGAATCGCCAACAACACACGGGACAGGTTCCCCGAATAATAAAATCGGCCCGTGTTCCTGTAACACGGGCCTCAATGCGTGATCTGAAAGTCAACGCCTAGCCGAGAAGCTACGTGATCAGGGTAGCCTGGCGAGCCATCACCCAGCGTAGTCCCTCTTGTCCTGGCCAATTCCACAGCTTCCCGAGCATGAACCAGGTAGTCCGGTTCTCCTTCGCTTTATCAACGGCGGCCAAGTAAGCGGCTATGGCTTCAAGTGTGGTTATGTAGGGCCTATCAACCAGTTAATCCGTTGTGAGTTTTGCTTGTCGCCCACCTTTCAATTTCGCATAGCAACCAGATAATCCGGATACCCGTATTGGTTAAGGCGTGTCATGGTCTCTGTGAGTGCGGTCATACTGTGCTCTTCTTCTCCAAGCGGCGGAAAGGCTTGAATCAGCGGCTGACCGCCTTCCCAACCTATCTTGATTTGCCAGGAGCATCGCTAGGTTCCTTTTTCATCTAATGCGTCGTTTTTTGATCGAGATAAGTTCAGTTTTAACCCGAGCAGCGTCAGTAAGGCAGCGAGTATCCAAGCGGGGCCACTACCGGTGCGTGTGAAAGGAGTTAGGCCCTGCATCGGGGTCACCTCGCCAGTTAAACTGGCCTGTTCAAACTGTGGGGCACGGGCTGTGACGTGACCTTGTGAATCGATGATGGCCGTCACGCCATTACTGGTAGCTCGAAGTAGGTGACGACCATTTTCAAGGGCACGTAGACGCGCCATTTGAAGATGTTGGTGTGGGCCAATGGAACGCCCAAACCACGTGTCGTTGGAAACCGTTAATAGCAGCTCGGCATTACGCGCCTGTTGGGCGACATGGTCGGCGAAAATGATCTCGTAACAGATAGCATTGCCAATGGTGGTTCCAGCCACGTGTAACGGAGCCTGTACGTCTGAACCAGGGGTCAGCCGGGGTGTTGGCAAGTCGAAAAAAGCAAGGGTGTCAGCGAGGAGGCTTTGGAATGGCAAATACTCGCCAAAGGGCACTAAGTGCGCTTTTTGGTATTCGCCTTGCACATCATTTAGCCCTATGACGCTGTTATAAGAGCGCCCTTCACTGTCGCGTTGCAAAATGCCGGTCAACAAGGCGGTGTCAGGCCCCAGGTCGGACGCTACTTGTTCCAGTATTTGCTGTGCTTCCTGCTCAAGCATGGGAAGGGCTGCCTCAGGCCAAACGATGAGGTCGATATCCCTTGCTTGCACCCGTGTCATCGTCGTGTAGATACTGATCGCTTCGCGCTGCCCTTGGGCAGTCCACTTAATGCGCTGATCAAGATTCCCTTGCAACAATGCCACCTGGATGGGCTTGCCAGCCGGGGTTGTCCATTGGGCGGGCAATAGGAATGGAACGATCCACAGGGCGGCCATTGGGACGAGGAAAATCCAGCGGCGACGCAGTACCTCTACCCCTAACGTACCTGTCAGCGCGGTCATGAGTGACAGCAAGTACACACCACCAACGGGCGCCCATGGGGCTAGTGGAGAATCTATCTGAGAGGTGCCCAGCAATAACCAGGGAAAGCCGGTGAGCAACCAGGTGCGTAGCCATTCGCTCACCACCCACATACCGGCAAAGCTAAGAAAGGCGAACCGTGGCCCCGTGATGCGTCGATAGAGCCCAAAGGGGACTGCAAAGAAGAGCGCCAGGACGCTAACAAATAGCGTGGTGAGGAACATCGCCACCAAGGCCCCGGTGCCACCGAAATCGTGAATAGCAACGAAGACCCACGACGTGCCTGAACCGAACAGGCCTACCCCATAACACCACCCTCGCAGGGTGGCCATGGCGGGCGTTAGCGACGCTATTCTCCAATAGACCAGTGCCACGCTCACTGGGCCAAGCCACCATAGGGAAAAAGGGGCGGCACTCAAGGTAGTCAGTACCCCAGCGGCGAGCGCTACAACGCAATCGACTATTGGTGAGCGTCGCCCAGCAAAAAACGTATATTCTTTATCTTTATCGACCACATCCATAGCGTTACTCAGTGCGCTTAAATGTAGGCCGCTCACGCCATAGCGCCACTGCGTATACCACGACACCTGCCAATAACGCGATATCAGCCAGGTTGAAGGCCGGCCAATGCCAGTCTCGCCAATAGAAATCAAAGGAATCCACAACATAGCCGCGAAAGACCCGGTCAATCAGGTTGCCCATGGCGCCACCGAGGATAAGACTGTAAGCGATGGCTTCTCCTTTATGACGATTTTCAAGGATCAGCTTGATCAGAAAAATCGAGACCACTACCGCGATTCCGATAAAAAAGTAGCGCTGCCAGCCTCCACCATTCGCAAAAAGACTGAATGCGGCACCGGTGTTCCATAGGTGCACCCAGTTAAAGAACGGGGTCACCGAAACATACTCGCCATAGGCCATTGATTGCTGCACCAGCCACTTTACAGCCTGATCAGACGCTGCCAGCAGGCCCGATATGGACAATAGGGCATACGGCGAGAGCTTTTTGCCAATAATGAGCATTATTTAACCCTTCAACGCCAAAATGCGTCTGGCACCGTTAAGTACAATGCCCCCCGCGATGGTGCCGATAATCAGATCCGGATAATTGGAACCGGTCCACGCGACCAAGGCGCCGGCGGTGATGACCCCCAGGTTGATCACCACGTCGTTGGCCGAGAATATCCAGCTTGCCTTCATGTGCGCCCCGCCTTCCCGATGTTTGGATATGAGCAGCAGACAACTGGTATTGGCAATCAATGCGACGAATGCGATAGCCATCATCACCAGCGATTCAGGCTCACTACCGAATACAAAGCGTCTCACCACCTCTACGAGCACGCCCACAGCCAAGATCAGTTGCAGTACACCAGCAAGATGCGCGGCACGTACCTGCATTTTCACGCTATGTCCAACCGCATAAAGGGCAAGCCCGTACACCGCCGCATCGGCAAAATTGTCCAGGGATTCTCCAATCAGGCCGGTGGACTGGGCGATCAGACCGGCAGTCATTTCCACCACGAACAGAAGTGCATTGATGCCGAGCAACCAGCGCAGGGTCCCGGATTCTTGCTTAGCAGAAGCTGCCGAAAACTCGGCGGCCTTGATGGTCTCCGGATTTGCAGCGACGGTTTCCTGAAGCGAGGCGCCTAGCCCCAAGGTCTTCAGTTTCGAGGTGACGGGCTCGACCTCGCCGTCATGCACGACCTTCAGCCGGCGGTTCGACAAGTCGAAGGACAGCGCCCGAATCTCCTCAAAGCCGTTCAGGGCTAGGCGAATCATTCGTTCTTCTGATGGACAGTCCATCTTCGGCACGGCATAAACACTGACCCATCTCCCTGGCGCCTCGGAGGAGGCCTGTATATCGGTATCCGCTGCGGACGTTGCATCACCGCCACAGGCGCCACCACAGGATTTGCTCATGATACGACTCCACTTGAACAATGTTGTGGTACCATTTAAAACTATAAAGCTACTATAAGGTCAATAGAGTAAAGAATCCGTTGGGGAGGAGGCTGATGCGCATTGGTCAGTTGGCGCAGTTGGTAGGGGTCGAAACACAGACGATCCGCTTCTATGAACAGCAGGGCTTGTTGCCGCCGCCTGATCGGCAGGACAACGGTTACCGTGTCTATACCGAGAAGCATGGTGAGGGGCTGGCCTTCATCCGTCGCTGCAGAATCCTGGGCCTGTCACTGGCTGAGATTCACGAACTACAGAGCTATCAGGACGACCCTCATCAGCCTTGTACCGCCGTCAACGCCTTGCTCGATGATCACATCTCTCATGTGCGGTCGCAGATAACCGCTCTGCAAGCGCTTGAGAAACAACTCGTTTCACTGAGAGCGAGTTGCAACGATGACCGGGAAGTTGAGGCGTGTGGGGTTCTTGCTGGAATTAGCGAAGGAAACATGCACCAGCAGTAGGTGAAGCATCAACCAGATAATCCGATGAGATGCCGGTCTGTCTCACTCTCATGCAAAGGTAAGATCAACCATTAAATCCGTATACCCAAGAAAGTTATAGCCACGACCACTTAATCACAACCAACCCGCTTAACTACCCGCAAAGCTGTTCTGGCCTTGTACGCTGGCTCAACTCGGGCAGGAGAGTATGCAGCGGCCAAGGGCACAAGCGAATCATAGGAAAAGTAGGATTATCGGGGCCATTCGCTAGCTGCAGCCAACTGCCGAATTTTCAGGAGATATAATGAAAGAATTATTATTCCTATGTATTGGATCACTACTTCTGTTTTTAATGATTAAAGATGGCAGAAAGTCTTTCAGCAAAAAGCCACCCAAAAAAATTAAACTTGATGAATTTAAGGACCGGCCTCCACTGACATGGACGGGGCGCGACAAATCGAATCCACTGGACACCGACTTGAAATAACCAACTGATCAAGGAAAAGACCGCATGAGCATGCTGGAGAAAACCCTGATCAATTCCGCAGAGCTGGAATTGCAGATGCTTACCTCCCTCGCACACGATGGGGAGCCGGTAGAGCGGGCAAACTGTTATCAGCGAATCAGTGCCTTGACCATCCTGGCCCACATCAAAGACAACGGACTAACGCCAGAAGGCGTGGCAGCTTTGGAACGGGTCGAAGTAGCAGCAAATGAGCTGATGAAGCTCCACGCCAAATGATCGAGGAAAGCCCCGGATCAGACGTCAATTGACTAAAGAATAGGCGGTTGTATGAAAGAGCTGTTTTTACTATGTGCTGGGTCACTACTTCTATTTTTTTTGGTTAAAGACGGACGAAAGGAGTTCCGCAGAAAACCTCCCATCAAAATTAAACATGATGAGTTTAAGGATAGGCCTCCTATAACGTGGACGGGCCGAGACCCGCTGAACCCGATTGATACCGATTTTGGAAACAAGTAGCAAAATCATAGGAAAGATGCCCTAGGCTAACGGCTACATGCGTCGATAATGCTCACCGCGCTCAGGCCTAAGCTAGTCAGGTACAGACAGCTTTTATATGGAGGTATCTTATGTGGTTTGTGGTCAACCCAAACAGCCCCCTAGAATTTATGACTTTCGACTTTCGTCATTCGGTTGAGGTTGATGGCATCGAGATAGGAAGTCCCGGAACGATATTCAGAGATGGTAAGCCAATCGCTCGTAATGATGCGATCCTCAATGGTTCGCAAGCCGTTTCAATTCTTCAGAAGGCAGGTGTGCCAGGGTTTCCAACAAAAAACGCTGCCAAGGAAGTGGCTGTAAAAAGCGGGTTAATGACCTGGAAATACCTGCAAGTTTTTGAATTAACGAATCAATATGCGCAAATTCAGCCGACTAGCTGCAACAACACTTGGCAGGGGATGCATTGAAAGCACCTCCCACAGCAGAACTGAGGGAGGTGTGAAGTCAACGATCTGGACGAACCACAAGACCGTATAGCCCATGCCTTACGGGGTAGGTTCGCCGTTTGCCATCAATTGATAGCCTGACTGAGGCAGCGTAAGGCCAGTCCCGCGAAAGGAACGTTACCTTCGCTTTCCGCCGCTCAATCCCAAAGTCCGCTGGGTCAACATCTGCAAAAGGCTGACCTTCCATCGCTCGCCAATAGCAACGAAGATCAGCATCGCCGCGGACGATCAGTACCTCATCATGGTTTTCCATTCCTCTCTCCTCATTCCCGGTATGACAGATCTCAAGGAGAGGTAGGGGGCGGTGTGACGGGAAACGTTGCCGCGGTTACAGCCAGGAGGTTTGGTCGACAGGCAGCCGTCCATCAGGGTCATAGGCGTCAAGCCGATCCTGGTCGCCCAGTGCGTCGGTGTAGACCACCAGATTCACACCGCCCGGGTTGGCCATCGATGGAAACAGGATTCCGCTGGCGCCAGCCTCTATGGCCAGGTCGCCGAGCAACCAGCTTGGCGGCTCAACGTGATCATTAAACCAGAGCCTACGCCAGTCACAACTCACTTCCTGCCAGAGAGAGTCCCAGTCAGCTGAGTACCCTTGGCTGAAGTCCACCACGCTGGCTAATTCTACGGTGTAGCTCACGATCAGCCCGGGTGGCATGAGCGTTGAGAGCTGCCGGTACTCCTCGAGGGCGGTAAGCTCTTCCAGAGCGAGGTAGAGGGCTGGCACCCCGATGCGGTTGAGGCGACCACCATGTTGGGCTGCGCCGGCTCCACTGGTTGGCGCGATCGCCCAGCGAGGGACATGGATACGATAGGCCGATTGTTCGGTCAGGCCGGTAAGGATCATCCGGTCGCGCCTGCGTGAAGCGATTGTACGTAGCGCAATAGATCCTCAGCTCGCCCCTCGCTAACTAGCTGCTCGGGTGTCTTGAAATCGAATGCGCTGATCGGTTCGTTGCGAAACCAGAACGCTGCATCCTGAAAACTGCCATTTATGTCAGCCGCAGCGCCCATGACTCGTACCGCATCCCGTAAATAGGCCTGCAGCTTCTCTGCCCCTTGGGCGCGATTGATGGTAACGCGGTGTACATGTGCCCGGGAGGCCAGCGTCTGAACATCCATGCCCAGGGCTAAGCAAAACATCTTCGGACTGATGATAGGGCTCTTGGTTAGCCGTGCTCGTGCTTTCAAGTCAGCCAGGAACTGGCTGAAGGTGTCGGGAGCATCGTAATCGGACGGCTCGGTGATTGCTTCTGCGCTCATAGCCTATCCTCCACGCAATAATGCAGCGATATTGCTACATAAATGCATCATAGAACCTCAACTCTCTTGCGTCCATCCCGACAAGGTGATGCCTGGTCAGCTGAACAACTTGGGCACCCCGTTTACTTCCGCCTTAGCTCCGCCAGGCTTGGCAGATCCTTTGCTCGCTTTCGCCTGGCTTGCCTGTTTACCTTGATCTGCTGGCGCTTCATTGGTCGAGGCCTTTCGTCCTTGGCGACCAACGGCTCCTCCACGCTTCTTCAGGCGCCGCTGGATCGGTGAAGACGGTTCTGCATCATCCTGGCCAGACTCGGCCGCTTCCAGCTGCTCAGCAGCGCCTGAAGCCGTTTCAGCCTTATCAGCGGGAGCTGCTTGAGGACTACCCTGGGTTTTACCCTCAACGGGGTCTACGGGTTGAGGTGAGTCATTCGGCTCTTCACTTAATAGCCAGGAGCCATCCTCGGCGGTCGGCTGCGTTACTGGTTGCTCATGCTCAACTGTGGCCGGCACCGCCTCCCCCTGGCCAGGGATAATATTGGCTTCATTCGGTGCGTCTTCGACTTCTGGGCTCCAGTCATCCAGCTCAGCCGAAATATCACTATGGTTATCTGCGCCAGAGGGTGTCGCCACTTGCCCCCCATCGTCAGATTCGCCCGTGGATTCGGTTTGCTCCGCAATCGATGCAACATTCCCCCCGTTTGCCATGAGCGAGATTGGTTCCTGGGGCGCGACCCGTGCAATGTTCCCACCGGCCAGGTCAGCGCCATCCGCCAAGAGCCAGGCTCCCTCTGAATCGCCTTCACTGCCTTCGTAGGGCTTGTCTAATGTGGCGTCATTCTTTCCATGCTGCTTATCCCGTGCAACATTCCCACCGCCGCCAGGGGCATCTTCCAACAGCCAGGCGCCAGCACTATCCGTCTGCTCGCCTGAAGCTGCCTTGGCTGGGGCCTGCTGTTTCTGGGCGCGCTTGTCCTTCTGTGCAACATTCCCACCGCTCGGGCTGGTCTGGCGGGTCTCTTCCTGTGCAGTATCCCCACCTGTTGTCACGGGGTCATCCAATAGCCATGCGCCGGCCATTTCCGTCTTGGTGACTGATTTTGTGCTGGGCGTAGCGGCTTTGCTTGCTGCCTCTGCGCTCTCCTGTGCAGTATTCCCACCGCTTGAGTCGGACTGCTGCTCTGCCTTCTGTGCAGTATCCCCACCGGGTTTCGGTCCCGTAGGCGCTGATGCAAAGAGGTTGATTTCACATACATCTGACGCCGGAATTCCCTTGGGCTTGGTCATGCGTTCTTCCCGCCTACCACTGTCTTTTGTTGGGGCAACGCCTGCGCTACCAGTGTTCTTGCCTTGGGGGCCTAGGACCATCACCTCATAGGCGGTTTCTTGCGGGTATAGGCCTTGGTGCTCAACTGGCAGCTCGACTGCGATCATCCCCCTGAACTCGATAAAGCCGGATCGTACCCGCCACAACGCTTGGTCAGCTGGCACTGCCCAGGTCTTAGCCTTCTCACTACCCTCAGGAACCCCTTCAATTGTAGTGATGAGCCAGCCACGATCGGCCAATGCTGCCAATAACACCTGCGTAAACTCGCCCGCCTGGCCCCGGGCTCTGAAGTCCCCACCAAAGGCCGCGGCAACGTCATCATCCAACTTGGAAAGGGCCGTCTCCCGGATATGGTGCTCTGAGAGGTAAAGACGCTCACCAACGCGAAAACCAGCCGCTTTGATCCGCTTCGCCAAGCCTTTCACCTGATAGGGCACTTGAGGAACCACACGCAAGAAAGTCTCAATCGCAAGATCCTGGACGTTCAGAGTCTCAAGTACCCTGCGTTTCTCGCCTCGTGTCGCGAGACCGTCAATATCTCTTAGCTGCTGCAGGAGGGTGACTGCGCGGCGCATCCCCTTGCTACAAAGCCCGGGGAAAGTCACTGGCATTAGGTTGGGAGAATGCTCGTATTTCACAGCGAGAAGCAGGATCGAGCGCTCATCTTCTGGCAGCTCCCACCAAGCGGGAAATTTAGCCAACAAGCGTCCGCTCTCCTTGTCGTGGTAAGACAGGCGGACCCACTCCCCGTTCTGTTTCGCATGCGAAACAGTCTTGCCAATGTCATGGGCAGCCGCAGCTAGCGGGAGGAGGGGGTCGGCACCCTCGTACTCGAAGGCCTCATCGATCACGCCGAGATGGTGCTCGAGCAGCGTCGTACTGTGACCGTCACCGCAAAAAGCATCAGGGTGCGCCTGGAGGTAACCGAGCAGCTGGTTAATTAGCGGCATGTGGTGTGCCGGCACGCTACCCGCCAGCTGCGCTTTGATGGGCTTGAAGCTAACCGGATCAGGACAAGGCATGTTCGTGATCGAGAGATCCATGCCACGGAATTCGCCACGCGACTTTGCTCTCTGTCGGCGGGTTATTAGTCCCACACCCACCATAAGCATGACGATCGTAGAACCAGCGGCCATCCCACCGGCCAACCATGGCCAGACAACACGCAACCTCGTCACGACAACCTCAGTAGCCGCAGATGCCGCATTCGCTGGGTTAATCTCGCTTTCACCCTCTACCCAAAAGCCAGCACCGGCTAGCCACTCCTGCAGCGTTTCCGGCCCCATAAAATAAAACGAAGTCGTCGCGGCGAGACTATAGAAGGCAGTCAAAGCAATAACGGATCTTAGCAGTGTCGAGCGATAACCCATCAAGCTCATGTCATACGCTCCAGGCGCTTGATACGCCGGTAAGTCGGCGGATGTGTCGAGAAAAGGCCCCAGCTCGGCTCGAGACTCCCGGAAAGTCTGCTGAGAAGCCGGCAGCCTGCCATTGGTGAGGTTGCATGTGCCGCGTCACGATCGGCCCGATATTCCATGAGACGCCCTAAGTGGCGATCCATAGCTTTGAAAAGGCCTAGTGCCAGATGTAGCCCCAAGCTAGCCACAGAGAAGTACAGTCCGCTCAACAGGCCAACGAGTGGAATAGGTCTGAGAACCGTATAAATCAGCCGCGCCAGCCAAAGCGCCACACGCAATATGCTGTGCTGAGTCCACCAGCAAAGGCTTGCTGAGGCATCCCCACGGCGCAAGTGTGACCTCTCGTGCGCCAGCAGCCACTCAAGCTCATCAGGAGGCAGATTGAGCGCGCCCCGGGAAACGATTACAACGCCACCCGTAGGGCTCGGTATTGCATAGGCCTGAAGGGCAGGGGTTTCATAAACCCAGACATGATCTGCAATTTCACGAGCCCCGGGGAATAGCCGGCCGATCCGGTAACTGGCTGGCGCCAGCCTAAGCCCTAGCCAGGCGAGGGCAGTCAGGCCCCCACCTGCGAGGAAGGTGGCCTTGGCCAGCCAAGGGACAGTCATCAGCTCGCCAGGGGGTCGCAAGAACTCCAGTGGCAAGCCAACGAAGACCACAACCGGCAACACCACCATCACAGTGAAGCCAAGCCCCCCAGCGAAACAGGCCGACAAGGCAGACAAAAGTGCTAGCATCGAACAGGCCTACCCTTGTCCCTCGGCCAGCATGCGAATAGCCTCCTGGGTGCTGTGACCCTGCTCGGTGAGCTTCATCAAGCGGGCCTGATCCTTGGGGTTGGTCGAGTACAGGAAATAGGAGTATGGGTCGACCACAAAGCGGAAAAGACCACCGCCGCTCTCGTGCTTGACGAAGACCTCCGAATAGCCGGCACCGGGCTTCACACCGCGCAGCATGTCGAAAAGGAATTCATCTTCGCCGCCCAACTTGCCGTTTTTCTGTGCGTAGTCCAGCGAGGGGCCTGACTGTTTGAGTACGAAGGTCCAAGGCGCATTGTCGAAGGCAGCCTGAGCGGCCGGCGACAGATCGGTATCCTTGAAGCCCTGGGTGATGAAACCAGCACTGCCGTAATACTTACGGATGCGTCGGAAAGCAGTCTCGATGAACTTCCCGCTTTTGGGGTCCGCAAGCAGATCCCACGCCTCATCGATCAGCATCATTTTCGGGATGTTGCGCGGACGCAGATACATGTCCCGCGTCGTCCGCGCCATGAGCAGCGTCATTACCACGTTGCGCAGCTCACGGTCGACGTTTAGCTCTTCCAGCTCCAGGATGGTGAACTCGTTGGAAAGATCCAGCTGGGGCTCACCGTTGAACCATGCCGCGTGACGGCCCACCGCATACGGCTCCAGCTGCAGCGCAATGTTCTTGGCTATGGGATCGTTTTCTGCACGGGCTGCGAGCCACTGATAAACATGCTTGGTTTCCATGACCTCACCCTGGGCATCATGAGCCTCGAGTATGGCCTTTTCGATCAGCTGATATTCGTAGTTATCGGGCTCACCTAAAGGGAATGCCATCTGAGAAATAGCATCCTTCAGCACCGGGATCATTTCGGCGATCTCGCTACCGCCATCGTCATCCTCGTAACGCTGCTTGCCCTTAATACCCCAGAACGGGTTAAGCGAAACCGGATAATTGGGATCGAACCTTAGTTCCTGACCGCCCAGCAGTTCACACAGCTCCTTATAAGAGCCGCCCACGTCAATGATACGGACCACGCCATCACGACAACGCATGTCGGTAACGAACTCGTTGGCAAGGAATGACTTACCCGCACCAGAGGTCGCGATCACCGAGAAATTGTAAGAGGTGGCCGAATCGAAGATGTCGATGCACGACATTTGACCGCGGCGAGAAACCAGCAACAGACCGTTTGCGTAGAGGTAAGGGTTCCCCTGTGGGTCTTTGCGCACCACTGGCCCGTTACCACCCCAATCGCCCTGACAGATTGAGGCGCAAGCGCCGTTTAGGCTGGACACCATCTGTGCCCGCTGAAGGCCTGATGTAGGCTTGTCCATGCGAGGGTTGTAGCCCCATGGCAAGGACGACAACCAGATAGGCAGCGAGATATAGCGTTCACGCGAGGCTCTGAAGCCTGCTTTCCGCCACAACGAGGAAACATAGTCCGCGTCCGAGGCTGCTCGCTCAGGCTCGGTGATGATGTTGATCCCCGACCACATACGTACCGGGCAGTAGTTCGAGCGAGTATCGTTGAGCAGCTGCTGGGTATCTCTACGCCGCGTGAAGAGGTGCGGCATCATCCCCTTATACCACTCGGAATCACTCATGCACTGCTTTGAGATCATGCCCATACGCATGGTGATGTCATCGCGTGCCTTTTCAGTGTTCGGCTTGTAGATGGTTGTGTACATCCAGTAGGCCGGCGCGATGCGATCGGTTGCCGACTTCAACTCCCCAAGCATATCGCCGGTCATGTAGAGGCGCAGGTAGTCCGGGTAGGTGTCGATGGTCAGGGGTACGAGATCCACCTCCCGCTCATTGTCGCTGAACTGGACCGCACCCGAGGACTTCACGCGAATACGTGTACGCTTATCGAAGATGGAATCAGCGAAGTGGCCACCTTCCTCCTCAACCCGCTGAAGCTCACCCGGCACCATTTGCGGGTTGGCGATACGGCGCAGGACACGTCGCGTACCCAATTCGTTCATAAGGGCTGGCGCAAGGCCCATCGAACTGAACGTCCCCATCACCGACTGCCGAAATTCATCGCACATGTGCCGCCATGAGCGGATCTCTTCAGCATGCTCTGGATCGCCGCCAAAGGTCATGGTAAAGAAGGCGAAGTAATGCACCTCCCGGGGATATAAGCGCTCATTGGGCAGCAGGCTCTTGTTCCCGGCCGCGGCATCCAACATGTGCTTGCTACGGCGCGCTACCAGCTCTTTGAGCATGGGATCTTTGCAGTAACGCAACCGCCGTGTCTGCCAGGTATTGATGCGATCTTCGATGGCCGGCGAACTATGGGCAACGAACTGAATAACAGTGTCCGCTGGCGCTCGTGTGATCAGCGACTCGATCTGCTCCTCGATGTCCTTTCCAGCCACCATCAATGGCGCAAACTGGACCCCGAAGCCCAACTGCGGGTGTTTGCCATCATCCCGAACACAATAGTTGTCTTCATAGTCGATGTAGGGCAGCAAGCTCGCCGGGTCATCCCGCTCAGTCAGCGCCTCGGCTGCCTGGAGGGGGAGGGCGCGATCGCCATAATCAGGGGCACCCTGCTGTATCATGCGGCGCACCTGATGCCGCATACGACTCATCGCGGTTATTTTCATATCAATTCTCCGGGACGATCTGCATTGACGGCTGGATGCGATACGGATTCACGCTGTCACCTTGCGATCTCGGTGCGATGTGTTGAACGCCAGGGGCAGGGCCTATCATGCCAGCACCAATGCCATCCTCACGCAGCTGGCCATACCGCCACTCATCGGGCAGGGTCACATACAGGTACTCGCCTGATCGCAGAATGCCGTCATCGCCGCGCCATGGTGCAACCCAGATACGCACGGGTTTACCCGGCTGATAGACAGGCTTATCGGTTAGGCCACCCCCGTTATAGGGGCGCCATTGCTCGATCTTTTCTTCCTCCGCTTCCGAGGCATCCTTGTGGCCTTCCATCACCGATTCAGAAGAGCCATTATTTGCCACCGCGGCTTCATAAACATCGCCAGTGTCGACACACTCGCTTCCCAGCTCGCAATCATGCTGGACCGTGGCACAGCCACCAAGGAACAGCAGGGCGGCCAGGGGGATCATCAACTTAAAACTCATCGTATTAGCCCTCGCTCGGCATCTTGTCGGCCAGCTCGTAGGCTTCCCACTCGAGCTTCTGGCCTTCCTGGATTACAACAGTACCGCGGCGCCCTGACGGAACCTCGATCACCGGGAACATGGATTCAGCCTCTTCGATATAACGCTCTGCTAGGATTTCCATGGCGCTGCCAGCACCGCCGTACATGCCAACCTCCGCGACACTATCTGGGTCGACCGTGGTGACCACACCACTGCCTGTGACTGCCGATTCAGCACCTTGGGCCGCTGTTCCCGCAATGCGGCTGGCGCCTTCAGCAAATCCAGCTAGCATGGCCTTACCGAGTAGGGCGCCAGCTCGACGCTCAACCTTGCCGCGTAGCCCTAGTCGGCCATCTGAATCCACGATGTAGCCATTGATGGGTGACTCGAGCATCATCCCTGTTCGTGTATCGACACAGGAAATACGAGAGACGTTGATATGTGCTCGCTCGCTCGATAGGTCACCGTAGCCACCGCCCATGCCAAAGCAGTCGGAGAGGCGGTACCGCGCACTACCAGGCAGGAAAGCATCGTTCTGAATACGGAAGAGCACCGGCTGAGGGTTGTTACGGGTACGCTCGGCAGCACCGAAATCGGCGCCGGTCAGCATCGCCACTTCAGAGAACGACCCCATCGGCAGGAATCCTGCTTTTGGTGGGCCAAGATCCTCTTCGTCGTCGTCCTGCTGGACCTCTTCATTACGCAAGATCCGAGCACTAGATTCACCGCTTGAGCCATCAAGCACGATCGGGTCTGCCGGTCCTTCATCTTTCTGGAGCTGGGGAAACTGTGAAGGGATGACGCCGCCCTGATTCGATGCTTGCTGCCTCGGGGGCAGACTGGAACGGCCAGAACCCTCATCCCGACGAACTACCGGGGGCGGGGGCACTACACCTGCATCATCATCTCGCGGCGGACGAAGATAGTCTGACGGGGAGCGATTGGCGTCGTTACTGCTGTTTGAAGATGTTCCAATGCGGAGTTCACTAGAGGTATCTTCACCACTCGAAATATCGGCCAGGCGCGAACGCAACTCTGCCATGGTCGACCGTGTATCCTCACGCTCCGATTCCATGCCAGCCTGCATTTCTTCAAGCTGCGCTTGAAGTCTTGCATCCCGCTGTTCTTGGCTCTCGCGCTGTTCATCCAATTCCTCGTGGGCCTCCCGCAATTGTTGCTGCAGTCGAGAAATGGTGACTTCCTCGCCATGCCGAGTATCCGGCGTGGTGTCCATAAATTCCGGGGGAGGCGGCGCCTGGTCATTGCTGCTGTCGCGGGCACTGATAGCGTTGCTGGCCACAAGCCAGATGACTAGGCAGGCCCCACCTCCATATAGGAGCCACTTGCGTCCCTGCGCACGCTCCAAAAGGCTCTGAGAGACAACCTTGGACTTGGCGCGAGCCTTGGCCATCTTAGACCCATTATCCTGGCCAGATTCATTCGGCTGCTGCTTGTTCTCGTCTTCAGCCACGGTCAACCTCCACGACAATCATTCGGGGCTGTTGGTGCTCGCTTACCGTGTCCCCTTCCAAGGAAACAGCAACGACGCCATCGCGGTAGAAGTCGCGAGGCTCTACCTCAATGGCGGTATCAGAGGACAGCCGGTAGATATTCACGACATGGCCAGAACCACGGTACTGGGTATCCGCTGTGAGCTTGAGCGTGCCTCCATTGGGCATTTCCAGTCGGGCACTCGGCGGGGCGCCAGCCTGCTCAAAACCGCTGGGGCGAGCCTCTTGGAAAGCGGACAGGATAGTGTCAGCAATCCAGCGATCCTTGGGGCGACTCTCCCTTTCGGGCTGCTCGGAAATGTCCGGGGCGTTTTTATACCGGAATACCTGCGCATCGATTCCGGTTTCCGGCTCCAGCTTCACCGTGAAGGCCTCGCCGCTTCGGAGCTGAACGAAGATAGAGAAGGGCTCGGCCTCATCTGCGGGCCGGATTAGGAGACCACGCTTGCCATCAGTCGGCACCGGGTTGTCTCGCAACTCGGCCTCGGGGGGGATAACAACGGTGGAGTACGGCTCAGGGAATACCAGCCGGTTGTAAGCATCGGTGGACACAGCCACCTTCTGGACATCATCGCTGGCGCTGGTAAAAGGGGCGACGGCAAGCGCCGCCACCATGACCAACCCCCGCATCTTGGGCTTATTCATTCGTCCTCCAAAGAGAAACCAGCGACATACGGAACGCCACCGCTGAAGGAATAGCGGACACGGTACGTAATCGATTCGTCTTCGATCTGTTCGGTGCCATGCCAAGCACGCAAGCGTCCAGTGACCAGCACGGTGTCGTCCAGGGCTTCGGTCCCTTCAACGAACAGGGCCTGGGTGCGCTCTGAATTCTCCAGGTCTGGAATGCGGGCTAGAAGATCGTTGCCGACTTTGGCATGAAGGGCCGGCGTCATCCGGTTTTGGAACCGAGCGTATTGTTCCTGCACGTTCCGAGGGGTCCAGGTGCTGTGCAACTGAGCATCCGCGATCGCTATCTCGGTGAGGTAACTCGCATCGGTAGTGTCAGCACTCGCGCCGACCTCGACTGGCCCATCCATGAGGTGCAGATTGTAGGGAACCAGCCGGGTAGGCATGTTCGAGCTGAGCTGGACATAGCTCTGTAAGAGATAGATCAGCAACCCAGCCAGGAGCAGGGAGGTGAACATCCAGCCCCTGGCAGCGATCCACTGATTTCGCAATGCATTGAGGTATTTCATCAGCGAATGTACTCCAAGCGCATTGGTCTAGGTGCGTATTTGCCAAGCAGCGGGTCAAGCTTCAGCCCCATCCGCCACAAGACATGCTGCACTTGTCCCCGCTTCTGGCCGGCACGCATCTTCTTGGCCATCATCATGAGAAAGATCCCCGCAAATAGACCTGGGATGAAAAACCGCATGATGATGCCTACGCCGATTACCATGATGGCGACAACCACCTCGGTCATCTCCCAGGCAAAGATGGGGATAGGTGCATCAACATCCTGCGGTATCCGATAGGATTCGTTGGACATGACCCGCTACTCCTTTTTCAGACGCCTGAGAACCAGCTGAAAATTTCCTTGATCATGAAGGGACCGACCGCAAAAGCGCCGGCGATCCCAAGGCCCAAGAACGCCGGGGCAGCGGATTGACGGCCAAGGCCCACTAGGCAGCCGATGATCAGCGCCAGAATGGAAATGCCAATACCGAAGGGGCCGTGCGCCAGGTCTTCAACCTTGTCTGCAAAGTCTTCAAATTCGTCCTGCGCCCACGCCGGCATGGCCAGGAAAAAGGTGGTGGCCACGAGCAGCGAGCGTTCGGCGGCACGCTGCTTGTTCATGATGAGGCCTTCGCGCAACTGGGCGAACTTGCCTTTCTTGGTCGTGGCCTGAGTGTCTACGGAAGTAGTCATTGGTACTGATCTCCTAATGTCGCGAGGACTTCGTTTGCGTATTGTTGGCCTACCGGACTATCCGGTGAACCAGCGTTATAAGCGGCCAATGCCGCCTCCCACTCGCCGTAGCGCGTGATGTTGTCGTAGAGAATCCACGTCCCTACAGCGATGTTCGTACACTCGTTTTCCAGCAACTCACGCTCGGTTATTCCCCATTGCTGGAGATAACTCCGGTTGGTTTCCTGGTCGAGCCACCATGTATTGACTTGCATAGCGCCCAGGTCGTAAGTGCCGTTCTCGTTCGGCCCTATGCGACCTACTAATTGCCCACGGCTGCCGCTTTCCTGAAGGCGTACAGCAGCGACAATCTCGATGGGTACTTGGTAGTAATCAGCGATTTCAGGGGCACAATCAGGTAGGGCAAACACTGACCACCTCCTAGCGTTTTTCTTCAGCTACGTCCGCGATTTCCTGATCCCCAGCGCCAGCATCTTCGCTAGCTTCTTCTGGGGCGCTCTTAGCTTCAGGCTTGGCCACATCAAACGGCGTCATCATCCGCTCAGCGACCATCGCAGTTGGACTGACGCGATCCATTACCAGACCGACCTCAAGGCTCTCTTCAAAGCCACCGTCTGCCCCTGGCTTGGGAATCTTCCGCAACAGCCCTGTAACTCGTCCCTCGACATGAAGGGCGGTGCCGGCTTCGTACTCGACCAGACGATCTACAACGCGCCCGAAAGCGGCCATGCCCACCACGCCGGTATGCTGAAACGAGCGGCCCAAGTCAGGCCGGTCAGGACCAATCTGAAGGTAAGCTGTGGAGGGTGGCCCCTCCCTCTCGGGGGTTTTCACACCCCTAAGCAAGCCAATCGCAATGAAGCGATTGAAGAGGTGTTTCTCGATGTTGCCCTCAATCATCGGGGCGGCCGGCTGGATGTTGTTGGCCACCAGTTCAGCGCTCAGGTGCTGCTCGCCTGTGTGGTGGGCACGACGCACGATGCCACCCACATGGCCGAATATCTCGATGTAGGAATCAACTTCCAGCTTGGCGGCGCGATCGGACAGATGGCTCGGGATGCGAACAATGATCTGATTCACAGATTGAATCAGGGCTTCTGTACTTCGCTTGCTCTTGCCAACCTTGAGCACCATCAGGCCAGAACGACCGCGCTCCTTTGGCGCCTCTTTTCGTAGAATCTGGGCGTGGGCGATAAAGACGTTCATTGATCTGCCTCCAGGTAAAAAATCTCGGCGCGACGGTTTGCCGCCCGCGCCTCATCAGTCGTGTCGTCAACCAGCTTGGGATAGATGCCATGCCCTTCCGTCAGGAACCGGGCATTTGGCCAAGCCACATCGAGCTGTCCTGCGATCGCGTCAGCGCGGCGTTGCGAGAGAGGAATGTTGTAGGACTCGGTGCCGAGATGGTCGGTGTAACCAACAACGAGAATTCGCCCAGCCAAGTCTTCCCCTTCCAAGAAGGAAGACATTTCACGCTGCGAGGCAGGCGTCAGCTTTGTGGAGTCGAACTCGAAGTGGAATCGCGCCAGAGGCACAGAATTCATGGCGTCCTTGTAGTCATCCGGCATCGAGGCATAGCGCTGCTGCCAATACGCCTCGTCGTAGGCGGTGCCGCCGTGAGCGTATCGACCAAGCCCCTGGCCAGCCCCGTAGTACCAGTTGGTGGTACGGGTCGCGTTGACCCCTTGAAGCTCATAGGCCGGGATCACCACAAAGCGGCTCGTCATCGTGTTGTACGAATCAGGAAGCGTCGTGGTACGTGCGTGCTCTTGCGCCGGGGGGTGAACTGCGCAGCCAGCAAGAACGGCTGTCAGCGCGACAGCAAGGACAGGGTTTCGCGGGGTCATTAAAGGTTCTCCAGGTACTTAATTACGGCCTCTGCCTTCTCGGAAACGTCTCCCGACAGGCTTAATAGCTTCACGTCAGAGAGAGACACAGCGACAAAGGCGGGGTACTCGCGAAGACCCGCCCGACCGGCAAGCCTCGCTGCTCGCTCAATCGCTTCGACAGAGCTGGGATCGCTTATATGATCGTCCGCAAACTCGTTCCATCGAACTTGGGGCACATACAGCTGGAGATGCGCCAGCACATCGTCATAGTCCTTGAGGGGGACGCCTGTTTCGCCAGCAGCGAGAAAAGCCTTACGTACCTCATTGGCGACCCCAGGAATGGAGCGTGATGCGTAGAAAGCGCGCTCTCTCCATGCTCGCTCAAGGCCGGTATGGGAAGGCAGGGGGGCGTAGCGGTACTCCAGGCCTGCCGCTTCGACGGCTGCCTGAATGGAAGGGTGGTGTTGCTCCATGGCCTGGCAGTGCGGGCAATCGAAGCTGGCAAACTCAACCAGCGCCACAGGTTGATCATTTGCGGCATACGCGCCAGCAGCGAGCCCCAAGGTGGTCACGGTGACACCGAGAATTTTACGGATAGGGTTTAGCAAGCGGGTGGGGGAGATCATTGCTCGCGCTCCCCGGACTCATCGCTAGATTCGTTCCCTTTGTGGGTTTCGATCCAGGCGTCCTCGTGCAGCAAGCGCCACACGGTAAAGCGACAAGCGTAGTCGGCTGATTCAAACGTCTCGTGAACCGTCTCCTGCTGCTTAGGAAAGGTCAGCTGCGTGAGAGAGGTTGCCACATTGCCGAACCACAGAACCGGCTGACAGGTACGCTCAATACGTTCTGATGAATCGGTCGCCAGAACAATCCATGCGACCCAAACTAATATAGCTACGCCAATAAGCGTGCTGCCTCGCATCGCCATCATCTCCATTCCGCCTCCCAGCGGTGCTCTCTCATAGGTGCCCTTGGTGGGCCTCGCAGGTAGATAGGGCAGCCACTGACACTTAACCGGAGGAGATGAGAATTTTTTTTGCGCGAGTTGCTTTGCTGGCGCAGGCCAAGGCTTAGGGGGAGATGAAAACGACTATTGGGGCGAGATCAGAACAGAGTGAGCTGGGTTTCTTTCGTGTGAGGTGAAGACGAAGGGCTGCTTTGCCCATCAACGGCTGCCGGGTAGTCCCCCGAGGCATCATCAGCGCCAGCGAGCCACGCCATATCCTCAGAGGACCAAGGACGATAGGGAGAGGGCTGATAGCGGCCCTGCTTTAGGTGAAGCTCATGTGACAGGCGGTAAGCCTCGTCGCGTACTTGATCCATTGCCTTTCCGTTAGGATGTGTTTTCGGGATGCTAACTCAAACACTAAAGCTGGCGCGATCGCATGGACCGCGCCAGCTTACTTCTTACTGGTCGGGCTTATCGGCCACCAGGATGGTCACGTTAACGCCAGTCCCGGCGAACTCGCCCTGATAGCTAGCAGTCCATTCCATCTCCCGGCCTGGCAGTAAATCCTTGCCGCGCATGCTGCCGGGGAGGATAGCCACAAGTCGCCCGCCAGGAGCCAGACAACTCGCTGCGGCTTCAAGGTGATGGAGGGAGCTATTGAGGCCCAGGGAAAATCACAAAGAGGTGCGGCGCTCACCTTCTCCGGGCGGTGCATACTGGCTAAGGGTTGTCTCCAGCTGCTCAGGTATCTCAAGGCAAGTACGAAGCTCACATTGAGCATGGATCAATAGCGCCAGCTTGGGTGTCCACTCAGGCAGCCCGAGGTGGCCTACATACTCTTCAGCAACAGGGCCAGTAAGAAACTCTGCTGCTGAAAACTGGTGCTTGAGGTTGCTACTCTTCAGGTCGTCAATCGCCTTCAGGAATACCTGCGTGAGCAACTGCCGGTGGGGCAGCAGCTCCTGCGACTGATGGCAATCGGTAGACACAATAGCTTGCCCTGGAATCAACACATCAGCTAGGGCGGAAACTTGTGAGTCCATAAGCTTGCTACTCCTCTCCAGAGCCTGCCATGCGGCTTTTAAGGTGATTGTCGATTGAAGCCATGACTTCCATCGGGTTGGCCACACGATCGAAGCGAGCTTCGCTGGTACCAGTGCCTGCCGCCGACATTTCCACGGTCCCGTATCCCAGTAAGCGCCCCATAATCGTCTGGTTCACTTCGGTAGAACGAATGTGGTCAATAAACAGGGGTGTAACACGCCTAGCGATGATGCCGTGCCGCTCTATAACGCGATCGGGGCCTATCGCGTACTCGTGGGCAAGACGCTGATAGGCGACGTTCAGCAATCCCCAAGCGGCTAACCCCATCCCTGCCCAGGAAAGGATGTTCGTCAGGGCGTCTGGAGCATTGGCACCAGCGAGGGTGAAGGGGGCATGAGGCGCAAAGTGCAGCGCTGCCCCCAAGGGTACGAGCAACCAATGGCCCAACAGGGCGCGGTGACTGACTCGAAAGGTGGTCTTGCTTGTCATGGGTTTTAACTCCCGGCTGCGGCCACCTCCGCGTTTTCTTGCAGCCGGTGGCTCAGTTGTGATTCTGCCGATTCAACGTGGAAAAGCTCGATGCTGTCATCCGGCCAGCGGATCAGGACGAATCCATCACGCAGCAGGTGGGTAAGGGGGGTAGGGCCAGAGATGACAGGTAACGAAGGGCCTTCAAGCGTATGGAGTTCCCAGCGACTCGCAGAGCGGTCATGAAGCAAAGCCGCGTTGTCAGCGCCGCCTGGCCACTTTAGATCACAGTCACGCTCAAGACGCCTAACTAGCTGTCGGGCCTGGCGGGAATTACGAAGCCCGCTCATAGGCAACCTCCAGCCCATACGCTTTCTTTACGGCGCACTCAATTTCTTGGCGCACCCGCTCCATCGTCAGTAACCGCGCCCCCTCCTCATCAATTAACAGCGTCAGTTTTCCATTGCCTTCGCGCATAGTCGCCCGATCTACGACCAGTCGTGAGAGCAGGGAAAGCTCGTCTTGCGCGTTCTTGATTAGGGTATCTGAATTCATATTAACAGCCTTAACTATACTAGACGACATTTTTAATTTAGTTTCTTAAACGTTGTATTCTGATGCCGCGCCAGCCCTTATTGCCATAAATTTGCCTCTACGACCTTGCGCTACAATGTAGGAGCGCTGCGCTTGCGGTGGATCGGGATTGCGCAGAGGATACTGGGTCTGAAATTGCTTCGCAGGGTTTGAAGTAGAAATTGTCGTATAGTATAATTTATATATTTGGCAGCAATTCTGCCCGAGGCCATCAAAACAAGGGAACAAAGGGGATCAAAATGACTATCAAGCAAACTCTCAAAGGTCTGGCTGCCGCCTCAATGCTGCTTATGGCTGCCGGTTGCGCAGCACCGCAAGGGGCTGGCATGTTGCAAAATTCAGCCGTCAACGCGATTACAGGTGTGGCCGATGTGATAGGCGGTCGTAACAACAGTAGCGCCAGCGCAGCGGGAGCCGAGTCAGTCAGTCAGATGCAGGGCATGCAGGGTTTGGTTAATGGCGGTAAGGCCGGTATGAGCGGTGCGGCTTACGGGGCTGTTGGCGCTGGCGCACTAGGCGTGGTCGATAAGGGGATGCGTGGTGCTTTCACCGCGTTGCAGGGCGAACCTGAAGTCGGGTTCGAGGACGTGGCCAACATGAAACAGAACATCGCCAAGAGTGATCCTTATGTCGATAGTGAAGGCCGCACCTGCATTGATTACTACATTACTGTCACTGATGGCCCCGAGGACAGTGATCAAAATGTCACTACCTGCCAGAATGCCGGTGGCGACTGGGAACGAATCTGATCCGATCAGCGGCCACTCAAGCAGTGGCCGCTCAGCTTTTGGAGGGCAATATGGCTGACGATAATATCAACACCTCGCGGTTCAATAAGTCTGCGCAGGACATGACCAGGCTGGAAGTTTTCACGATGACCGCCATGCACGCCATTCTGCTTGGCGAGGGAGGGGGTAAATTAAGCCCCGAGGAAGTCGGCGAGAACGCGGCAGCCTTTGCCGAAGCATCCCTCTCCGCGGCCTCTGAAACGCTCGATGACAACGACACGATGCCGAGTTAAACCCATGCGAGACTGCAAGTACGCGATCGGGCAGCAACCTTAGCGGTTTGCTGCCCGATTTTCGTTAGATGGCGGCGTATTTGTTTCGCATGCGAAACAATCCAACTGCATCTTCGATCTGCTATGTGACCGTCCTCCCCCTATCCGGGATGACACCAGAATTACTCATTATATTGGCGTCTAAAACTGCCTTTCGTTCTGGAATAGTCCTATATATAGGACTATAATGGAGGGACGTTCCCAAGCACTTAGAGAGAGACAGCCCATGGCTAACCCGCTGACTTACGCGAAGCTCAACCAAGCTGAAAGCATGATCGTTCTGACCACTGGCCATCTCCCTCAAGAGGAGGTGGAAACGGTGGAAACGCTCCTAGCACGGCGCGAAATCAACGGTGCAAATGCGCACCGGGAGTGGTTCGTAATTTCAGCGGGATATACCTATGACGGAGCCGAATACGACCCGTTAGCCAAAGTTTCAAATGATGTGCCAGTGCTGAACAGTCTGGCCAGTGAAGCGCGCAAAACTGGCGTCCGCTGGCTCATGTTCGATGCTGATGTCACGCCTACCGATGGTCTGACGGTCTATGGCAGGTAAGCCAATCCTTGGCGGCTTTGGAGCCGCCAGTGCTTTAAATGATTTAGCGAGTATTCCCATGCCAAGCTATCAGGATCAGCAATCCAAACACGAAACGAATCCCCTCATTTCCCAACAGAAGACGCAGCACGCCCTCTACCCACGGGAAGACTGGCTGCTTGAGTACAAGAATGGGGATACAGCCCTCCCTTATTGGGACTGGGTTGAGATGGTTCGCGGTCAGGGGTTACAGAGCGTCCAGCATGCTGTCATTTTCAGCAATTAATGCGACCCTCAGCGCGTAATATCGGGCTATTATGGCAGTCTGTACAGGATTGAATGCGACAGATTTAATAGAAATTGCTGCGACAGAATGCGTTTTATTCACTATTTGGTGCGACTGCCCATGCCATTGCCTACATCCGTTCGTAACATCGGCCCTACCCGACGAAGTGTGTCTGGCTACTATGCCTTTCGCGGGGAGGAGTCTATTGAGTTCGAGTCGACGCTCGAACGTGATTTCCTCATAAAGGCTGACTTTGATGTGAGCGTCCTTGGTGTGATATCCCAGCCGTGCGAGATCCCGTTTCATCATCCAGTGACCGGTAGGCGTTACACCTACACGCCGGATTATTTGGTTTATTACCGTCTCGGTAACCGTCATTACAAGGACTACCCGAAACCTCTCCTGGTAGAGGTCAAACCACGGGAAAAGTGGCAAGCACATTGGCGCGAATGGTCGCCTAAATGGAAGGCGGCTATACGGCATGCCAACAACGAGGGCTGGGCGTTTCGTATTCATGATGAAAGCCGCATTCGTGATAAGACCCTGGACAACATCACTTTCTTGGCGCGTTACAAACGAATGGTGTTTCCCTCTGTTGAAAGCCAGGCAGTGCTCAACACGGTGAGGGAGATGGGGGTGGCGACCTTGGATTACCTGCTGTCTCGGCACTTCATGGGTGACATTTACCGGGCAGAGGGAATTGCGCATTTATGGCATCTGCTGGCGACCCGGCAGCTAGATTGCGATATGGCTCAATCCTTTAGCCCTCTATCAGAGGTGTGGGTACCCGATTATGAATAATCATCGTGACAACACAGCTGAACCCAGTAGCGGCGTCGCCCAAACACGCCAACACTTGCAGATCACGGTGGGTGAGCAAGTTCAGAAAGATGGCACCGTTTACCGTATTTCTCAGGTGCTCGATTTTGAGACGGTCATTGGTATTGCCGTTGACTCCGGGCGTAGTTGTCCGCTTCGCATCAGTGAATTAACGCCTTTTCATAACGGGCCTGCTCCCCTTGAGCAGGATATGTCTGAGATTGGGGATGCCGATTGGCGGGAGGCTGAGCATCGCCTTTCCATCATTAAGCCCTTGGTGGATCGTCATACCGTAGGGCGAGATGCAGCGGAAGAGCGTGCTAAACAAACGGGTGTGGATACAGCCACGATCTACCGTTGGTTGAAGCGGTATAAAGCGACGGGCTCGGTGCTTGCATTGATTCCTCAAAAGCCAGGATGGAAGAAGGGTAAGTCGCGTATCCCCGCGCATGCCGAAGCGGTAATTCAGGAAGTCATCAAAGACGTGTACCTGACGCTGCAGCGTCCCTCCGCGCAAAAAGCGGTACAGGAAGTGATGCGGCGCTGCCATGAACGGCGCATTGACCCGCCGAGCCCTGGTACCGTTCGTGCTCGTCTGCGTGATATCCCGGAGCGTGACCGATTGCGTGGCCATGGCTTTAGAGACAAAGCGATTAATAAGTTTCAGCCGGCGGCTGGAAAATTTCCCAATGCGGACTATCCGCTAGCGGTCATGCAGATTGACCACACGCCTGCCGATATTATTTTGGTGGATGACGTGCATCGCAAACCGATTGGTCGACCATGGATCACGCTGGCAATGGACGTGTGCACTCGCGTAGTCACGGGCTATTACTTATCGTTCGACCCACCCTCTGAAACATCCGTCGGCTTGTGCGTGGCTCAATCAATGCTGCCTAAAGATGAATGGTTGCTGCTGCATAACGTGGAGGCAAAGTGGCCGGTATGGGGCACTCCCGCCACGATTCATGTCGATAACGGCCCAGATTTTCGCTCAGAGACGTTTCGGCGCTCATGCCTAGCCTATGGGATCAACCTTGAATTTCGGCCTGTTAAGCAGCCTCGTTACGGTGGTCACATCGAGCGGTTGCTGGGCTCTCTTCTCAAGGAGATCCATAACATGCCTGGGACGACCTTTTCCTCCATTAAAGAGAAAGAGGGGTACGATCCAGAGAAACACGCAGCCATGACGAAAAGCGAGTTTGAAGAGTGGCTGGTGACGTTGATTTGTAAGGTTTACCACCAGCGTCTTCATTCTGGAATTGGTATGTCACCGATGAGGAAATGGGAAATCGGTGTGTTTGGCAATGCTGACGTGCAGGGAGTGGGCTTAGCACCACGGCCTGCTGATAGACTTTCTGTATTGCTCGATTTTTTGCCCAGCTTTCAGCGCACGATCCAGACCTTTGGTTTGACCATCGATGGCATGAACTATTACGACGAGGCGCTAAGGCCATGGATCAATGCTAAAGATCCAGACACGCCAAACAAGAAACGTACTTTTGTATTCCGACGCGACCCTCGCGACATTAGTGTCATTTGGTTCAAAGACCCAGAACTCGGCCACTATTTTCGCATTCCCTTTGCCAATCTTGCCCTCCCCTCAATGAGCGTTTGGGAGTATGCACAGGCGAAGGCGCGCCTTCGCCAGGAAGGTAGGAGCTCGGTGAACGAGTCTGAAATCCTACGCGCTATTAGTGAACTGCGAACCCATGTGGAGGAGTCGCAAGCACGCACTAAGCGAAGTCGCCGTCAGGCACAACGACGTAAAGAGCATGAGAAGAAGGTGACACCTGCAGATCCCCTTTTACATGCGCCCTCAACCGCGCCCCCCTAAGAGTCACCCGCTCAGGGAGATGGTCTCTTATCGGGTGATATCGATGTGAATTGGGACATAGCATGAGCACACACCTTCATCCTGATCTTCGTCATGTCTTGGGGCTGTCCGCTAAAGAGCGAATGAAGTTTATGGATCAACCGCGATGGTTGGGGTATCCATTGGCTAATCGTGTCATTGAGGTCATGCGTGGGCTGATGGAGAAGCCTAGTCGCCCTCGTATGCCTAACCTTTTGCTCGTGGGTGACTCCAACAACGGAAAGACAACCATCGTTCAACGGTTTCGTAAACAGTACGGTGAGGGCTACGTGAATGATGACGTAGAACCTGTGAAACCCGTGATCGTCACTCAAGCCCCACCGAGTGCCGATGAGAAAAGTCTGTAGAGCCGGATAACCAAGCAAAGAAGATCGACTCTGAGAAAAGACGTATTCAAGCATGTCTCAGTTCTATGCCGTCCGCTTCATTATCAGACCAAGTGCTGCAAGCCTATTGGCTGCAATTGGAAACCTGTATACAGGCGGGCAAAACATCCCACACCTCCGCACGACTTGCACTAAGCGCGGCAGCCGCATTGTTGCTCAATACTGACCGAGAGGGACAGCGTCTACCTAACCAGGGTGATGTGTAAGCGTCCGCCGATCACCGCGGGCGTGTTATCAGGCGGTTTTTTGCCAGTTTTGCGGTAGGAGTTCGTAAAGTTGGCTGGCCTTGTGGGTCGGCAATCGCTCCAGAACGTCTCGAAGGTAGGCGTAAGGATCATGGCCATTGAGCTTGGCGCACTGGATCAGGCTCATAACGTTGGCCGCGCGCTGGCCACTGCGCAGTGACCCGGCGAATAGCCAGTTCGAACGTCCGAGCGTCCAAGGGCGAATCAGGTTTTCTACCCGATTATTGTCAATGGGTAGTCCACCGTCGTCGAGGTAGCGCGTTAGCGCTGCCCAACGCTTCAGACTGTAATCTAGTGCCTTGGCCGTCGCCGAGCCGTTCGGGACCTTCTCGCGATGCGCCAACATCCAGCGGTACAGCGCGTCGACGAGGGGCCTTGCGCGTGTCTCCCGCAATCGTTGACGCTCTTCCACGGTGAGCGATTGTGTCTCGCGCTCCACCTGGTAGAGCTGGCCGATTAGCGCGATGGCCTGCCCGGCGATCTGGCTCTTGTCGGCCACGTGCAAGTCGACGAACTTGCGTCGTGCGTGGGCCATGCAGCCGATCTCGGTCACGCCCTTGGCAAAGCTCTGCTTGTAGCCGCTGTAGTCGTCGCAGATCAGCTTGCCTCGCCAGTCGCCAAGAAAGTCGCGAGCATGCTGACCGCCGCGCCCCTCGCTGAAGTCGTAGACGACCGCCTTCAACTCGGCATAGGGCGTGGTGGCATAGGCCCAGAGGTAGGCCCGGTGGGTTTTCTTCTTCCCCGGCGCCAACATCGGCACCGGGGTCTCGTCGGCATGCAGTACCGGCTCATTAAGCAGCAGGTTGCGTAAGGCATCGAGCAGTGGCTGAAGCCGTACGCCGCAGATACCGACCCACTCCGCCAGGGTGGAGCGCGGAATCGGTACGCCGGCGCGGCCAAAGATCTGCTCCTGGCGATAGAGCGGTAGATGATCGGCATATTTGGCAATCAGCACCTGAGCCAGCAGGCCGGCGGTGGGGATGCCCTTGTCAATGATCTGTGCCGGCATCGGCGCCTGGACCAGTGTTTCGCACTGGTCACAGACCCATTTGCCGCGGATATGGCGTTCGACGTGGAACACGCCCGGCGTGTAATCGAGTTTCTCTCTGACCTCCTCGCCAATTCGCCGCCGTTGGCAGCCACACTCACAGTGCTCGCTCTCCGGATCATGATGGATCTCGGTGCGCGGCAACTCAGGGGGCAAGGGGGTGCGCGTAGGCGTCTTCTTGGTCGCTGGCGGCGTGTCGGGGGTGGCCAGGTCTTCCAACTCGGTCTCGATGGCCGCGATGTCGGCATCCACCCCCTCGTCCAGCAGGCTGATTTGCAGGACGTTGAGCTGTTCGCTGCGCTTGCCGAAGGCATGACGCTTGAGCAGTGCCAGTTCATAGGTCAGCTTCTGGTTGACCTGCTCAGTGTGACGCAGTGTTTTCTGGCTCTGCGCCAATGCCTGTCCCTGCTGCTCGACCTGCGACATCAGCGATGCCGCCAGGTGGCGGAGCTGATCGGGAGAGAGCTGAGACAGGTCGGATGGCGCGTTCATCGGGTGAGTATGCCAGCGGCCTGAGGAAAAGGGGATGGGCCTATCATCGAATACCCCGCCACGGCGTTTTGTGCCGTTCGTGGCAGGTGCGCCTTAGACCACCGAGATCACGCCGGCGGCCCCAATGCGCTGCCAGGGCAGACCTTGTACCAGCGCTGTCACCTGTTCGGGAGAGAGCTCGACGCGATCACCGTGCCCGTTGCCGGCCCTATGAAACTTGCCCTGGTTCAGACGCCGGGCGCACAGCCAGATGCCCAGGCCATCGTGGATCAACACCTTCATGCGGTTACCGGGGCGATTGGCGAACAGATAGGCGCAGTGTGGCCGGGCGGCGCCGAACACCTTCACCACCCTGGCCAGAGCCGTGTCGGGACCAGCGCGCATGTCCAATGGTTCGGTGGCCAGCCAGATCTCGTCGATACGCATCATGACAGCAGATCCCGAAGCAGCGCCCGACACCCCTGCGCATCGGACAATGGCCATTCGATGGTCACCGTGCCTTTGGGGCTCGGCAGTGAAAGTCGAATACGCTCGGCTTCCCGAAGCGGGGTCGAGGCCAGCGTTGCGGTGCTTGCCATCGGCAACGGGACAAATGCCGGGGGTTCACTTACCGGCGCCGAGCGACGAGCCTCACGGATCCACTTATGGACCAGATTGGTGTTCAGAGCATGCTCCAACGCGATGCCAGCCACTGAGGCACCAGGTTGTTGGCACGCTTCGACGACGCCGGCCTTGAACTCGGCTGTAAAGCGGCGACGCTTTCGAGGCGCCTCCAATACGCTTAACTCACTCATAATAGGTGTCCACTAAGGAATAGGTGGACACCTACCGTCATCGAAGTCGGGTCTCAGCGGAAGGTGTGTTCACCGGCCGGATACGGTGATGTAGACAGTTACTTGAGTGCGGTGCCCGGACAAGCAGCCTCGGTGACGGGGTTTACCAATTTCTTAAATCGTCAACATGCCACCACACTGGCTCCTAGAGTGGATGAGAAGCGAGCAAGAAAACGGCGAAAAGAAAAGTTGGCTCACACCATGATGCAAATGGCTAAGTGCGTTGATAAAGAGGAAGAGTGGAGGGATCGGTGGATCGTCACAGCCATGGAGTACTTTCATGACAAGAAAGTATCTAAAAAAGCACTTCGTCAGCAGACCATAGAGCATTCAGGAGACGGGGTTCGGGTTAGCTTGGAGGGTGTGAGCTACTGGCTGCCTATTGCATGAGGGCGCATGCGCCTGCTTGATACGTTAGCAAGCACCAAAGCGCACTTAAGTGTAAACCCTGGTGTTTGTCGTTAGGTGCGTTATGGATGTACCACCCCGGCCTGTTGGCCGGGGTGATTCGAGGGAGAGATCAAAGCATTTTCTTCAGCTCCCCGTAGTCTCCCCCAACACGCAAGACCACGGTCACGTCGTTGTCATTGCGGTTACGGAAGAACCAGCCGTGGTTGCCAGTGAAAGCAGCTTCAAGCTCTCCCTCATCCTCAGGTACGCCACGCCCCTTCTCGTAGCTGATTGAGTTTCCATTGCCATCGCCGTGGGTATCGAAATTAAGTGGCCCACCGTCGGACATCCAAGCGAATTTCGCTACAGCACCTTCGTCCATCGTTAGCTTATACTCGGTACCTTCACCTGGCGCGAGTGTAAAAGTCACCTCATCACCCCATGCCGCAGTTTCTTCAGTTGCCTGGGTAGATGTCTCCTCAGCGGCTGGAGCGTCAGCAAGCGCTACGTTTGCTTCAGTCTGCTCCATCTTTTGGTCTTCTGGTAACGAAGCGGCTACTTGCCCCCTCTCTACGTCTGAAGTCGGTGCAGCACTAGCGGTTGCGGTCGAAGGTTGGCTATCACTAACGGCCTCTTGAGGTGCAGTGGGTTCAGAAGCCTGTTGGGCACTGGCTTGATCATTGGCTTGGTCGAGCTCGGCTTCCTCAGCCAACTGGGTCTTGATTTCTCCCATCTCAGTCAGTCCCAACAAGCGCCCAGCGCCGGTGGGGTCAACGGCATACTCAGCAGGCAGCACGACGCTGATCAGCAAGGCGGCGGCAATAACGGCTGCCATCAACGTAGAGCGCAGTAACTTACCCGTTGACGGCAGCTCGGCACGGGTTGGAAGGTCAGTGTTATACATCGGTAACTCCTTCAATTAGGCAATGAAATAGCCGGTCAGTTGATAACCCACCAGCATAAAACCAGCACACATCATGGCGACGTTGGCGGTATACGCATGACGTAAGAAGCCAGTAGTGCGTCGCCAGAAGCCCATCACAATGAGAATGGCGCTCAATGCCAGTAGCTGGCCGATCTCTACGCCTACGTTGAATGCCAGGAGATTAGGGACGAGACCATCGGGTGAGATATCGTACTCAATGATCTTGCTCGACAGGCCAAAGCCATGAAACAGACCGAACACCAACGTGGCGACCTTGGTGTTGGGCTGAAAGCCGAACCAGCGCTGATATGCGCCGATGTTATCGAGCGCCTTATAGACAATGGAGAGCCCGATGATGGCATCAATTAGGTAGCTATTGATGCCGATATTGAAGTACACCCCGAGCAGCATGGTCGTCGAGTGACCGATGGCAAAGAGGCTGACGTAAATAGCGATATGCTGCATTCGGTAGAGGAAAAAGATGACCCCTAGCAAAAACAGGATATGGTCATACCCCGTTACCATGTGCTTGGCACCGAGATACATAAACGAGATCAGATTAACGCCATAGATCTCTTGGATGTAGCCCTTGTCACCTTCAGCCACCGCGTGAGCAAGCGCTTCGCCACTGGCTCCCAGTAGCATTAACAGCAGAGTTAGAAAGGCTAAGGCGTGGCGTCGGGCCATCATAGGCAAGCCGAGCACACCCCTTACTTGGGATGGAAACATGTAACCTCCACGGGTCTGACATTAGTATTGGCCACCCGAAGGATGGCCCCAGTTATCAAGCGACAACTGGCCGTGGTGGTCGCTCCAATCGGTAGGCGCGACGCAGGGGTAAACCGCGCCGTTCGCCTAGCCGCAGGGCATGACGGACGTTCGGAGCGATGACAAGGCCCGCCCCCAAGCGATCCGCTTGTTCGTGGAAGTGACTGCCGCTCTCATGAGAAAGATGTCGACCGTCATCGTGCTTATGCCCATGGGAATGCCCATGGCCCTTCTGCACACTCTCCTGGTGAGATGACTCAACGCCAACCAGGCTCATTGCGCCATGCGCACTCGCTTCGCCCACACTGGTAAGCATCAGGCTAGGCAAAAACAGCAGTAGCAGGGTCAGATAGCCAAGGCGGTGACGCAGCCGATTGAGCATTTGAAGCAACCAGGACAAAAATTGATGATAAAAAAGTAGATAACAGTTTGCTTACGCCGTAGCGCCGCGTAGCAATAATAGATTACCATCCCCTCCAGGGGGATAGGAATAGAATAAGGGAAAGAAAATGACAATACATACGCACCAGTCACATCCTGACATCATCAAGCGCTTGAACCGGGCTCGGGGGCATCTTTCGAGTGTGACGCAGATGATAGAGGATGGTCGCCACTGTCTAGACATTGCCCAGCAGCTCCATGCGGTTGAGAAGGCTATTCAACAGGCCAAACGTGCCTTGGTTTTAGATCATATCGATCACTGCCTAGAGGATGCCTTGGGCGCTCAGGATCAAACACAGCGGGCGCGGGCTGAAGAGTTCAAGGCCATTGCCCGCTACCTGTAAATGCATCTAAGCTCCCCTCTCGTGAGGAACGTTCTATGCTCGATGTACTCGCCCATCGCGTCTATCGCCATCTCTTTTTCGCTCAGGTCATTGCACTGATTGGTACCGGTCTGACCACCGTTGCCCTAGCGTTACTGGCTCATGATCTTGCTGGGGGGCAGGCGGGTGTCGTACTAGGTACAGCGCTGGCGATTAAGATGGTTGCCTACGTGGGCATTGCGCCACTGGTGGGTGCTTACGCCTCACGCCTACCTCGACGCATGTTGTTGGTTAGCCTCGACTTGCTGCGAGCAGCCGTGGTTTGCGCACTGCCTTTCGTTACAGAAGTGTGGCAAATCTATGTGCTGATCTTTCTACTCAATGCTTGCTCAGCAGGCTTCACGCCCGTTTTCCAGGCGACAATACCAGACATCCTAGAAGACGAAGAGCAATACACGCGAGCATTATCCCTGTCACGCCTTGCCTACGATTTAGAGAATCTTCTTAGCCCGATGGTAGCAGCGACATTGCTGATGGTGATGAGCTTTGATGTCCTGTTTGTACTCAACGCCCTGGCGTTCGTGATCTCTGCCTCACTGGTTATATCGGTGCTGTTGCCTGCGTCACAACCGCTAGAGGATATTCCCGGCGTTTGGCGTCGCGTTTCTTACGGCATACGGATTTATCTAAAAACACCTCGTTTGCGCGGCTTGTTGGCGTTGAACTTGGCGGTCTCAGCCGCCGGAGCGATGCAGATCGTCAATACGGTAGTGCTTGTTCGCTCTATGTTGGGGCTTGGCGAGAAAGAAGTAGCTTTGGCCTTTGCGGCCGCAGGTGGGGGCTCCATGTTGGTGGCCTTATTGCTACCCAAGGTACTGGATCGATTGCCTGAACGACCAGTCATGCTGTTGGGTGGCGTTATCATGGCGCTCAGTCTCTACTTAGGCTGGCTAGGCCCATCGTTTGCGGGACTTGTCGGGCTATGGTTGCTACTGGGGGCAGGCGCTTCGATGGTCATGACCCCTACAGGGCGCTTGCTCAAGCGTTCTTGCCAGGCGGAGGATCGTCCAGCGCTATTTGCTGCCCAATTCTCTTTGTCACACGGTTGCTGGTTGATCACCTACCCGTTGGCAGGGTGGATAGGGCTGAATATGGGAATGGCAGGAACATTCGCAATGCTCGGAACCGTGGCTTTAACGGCGACGGGGCTTGCTGCGTTTGCTTGGCCTCGTCGAGATCCAATAGAGATTGCGCATGAGCACTCGCCTATTCGTCATAGTCATCTTCACTATCACGATGAACACCATCAACACGAGCATGAAGGGTGGGAAGGGCCGGAACCTCATCGCCATCCCCACCATCATCCCAGAAATGTGCATCGGCACATATTTGTCATTGATAACCACCATACACGATGGCCTTCGTGACACATTAAGGCTGACAAGTTAATAGATGCCTATTAGGTTAAATTACCACGGGTGATGCCTATTTTACTGAAGGCATTCACCCCAGAAGCTTCGCAGAGAACATTTTCCTTGCTTGAACGTATCGGCGATCCCTGGCAGTGGCCAGCCAATGACTCAGCAATCTTGCTGCTGGTGTGGTGTTACCCCCACGTCACACTGACCACTAGACCGTTGGGCGTGCGATTACTAAGCGTAAGGCATGCGTTTTGGCGCTGGGCCAACTCCGAGACAATCGACAAACCCAATCCGCTGCCGGTGGTGCCCTGGCCAGACGCGCGCCTAAAGCGTTCAGTGACTTTATCCAAAAGTGCCTCGGGGAGTCCGGGGCCAGTGTCTCTCACCGTGAGCCGAGGCAACCCTTCCCAAAACGCTAACTCTACCTCCACTTGACCGCCTTCTGACGTATAGCGCAAGGCGTTATCCAGGAGGTTACGAAAGAGAATACCCACCTCGACTTCGTCGGCGCGAGTCTCCAACTGGGTTAAGCCTGTTAGCCTCAGGTGCTGGTTTCGCTCTTCAGCGAGTGGCCACAGCTCAGCTACCAGTTCAGCAATAATCGGATAGAGATCGATAGTGGCCGGTGAGGTTGTGGCCCCTTGATCCAATCGAGCCAAAATAAGCAGTTGTTCTACCACCCGCTGAAGCCGCTCAACCCCGACATAAGCCTTTTGTAATGATTGCTCTCCCCCTGCCTGCGCATTATCTAAGTGGATTCTCAGCGCTGCCAAGGGCGTGCGTAATTCATGGGCCGCATCTGCAGTGAAGCGCCGCTCGCGTTCTAATGTTTCTTTCAACCGGGCGATAAAGTCGTTTAGCGATTGGCGTAATTCATTAAGCTCTTGAGGAACAAGATTATCGATTTGACGCAGATCGTGGGCGGAGCGGCCCTGCACCTGGCTGGAAAGCGCTTGGATGGGCGCGGTACCTCGCCGGATAATACGGTTCATCAGCCAAAGGAGGAGTGGTAGCAAAAAGAGCATCGGCAATAAATTGTTCCAGGTGATGCGCTCCACCACTTCATCATGAAACGAACCGCGTAGCCCCATGCTGATCCAGGTATCGCTGGCAATATCGAACATGCTGAAAACCCGCCAGCGATGCCCATCGTAGCTTTCCCAGCGAAAACCCTCCTCTAAAGGGGCGGGGAAAGGGCCTGCATCATTCCATGTGCCCCCTAGCAGCCTAGGTGAGCCATCGGCATTCCAAAAACCAAGGACTAATTTAAGCTCTTCCTCGTGGTAAAGCTTGGGATCTGATTCAGGACTGCTGACAGGCACTGTGTTCCCGTCGCGATATAGCTGAGCCGGATGTTCTGGAAGGCCCATCCGAGAAGCCAGGCGAGCATAGTCGTCAATTGTCGCGTTTGGATCGAGTTGGCCAGCCACAATCCGGCTATGCAGACTGAGCTGTGTATCAAGAATTTCTTCTAACTCATGACCTGTGATTAAGTAGGCCGCGGTAAACGCGACGCCCCCCGCAACAACCAGGGCTATGGCCAGCGTGCGGAGTAGATAACGCCGTATCGATATCATTGTGCTTGACTATCCAACCGGTAGCCAATCCCGCGCACGTTAATAATCAGATGCTTTTCAAGCTTTTTACGCAGATGATGAATGTGAACCTCCACCGCATTGGACTCGACCTCTTCGCCCCAACCATAAAGCAGATTTTCCAAACGGGGACGAGACAGCACTCTGTCGGGGTGCCTGGCTAGCTCTAACAATAGAGCATACTCGCGTCGACCCAACTTTACGTCTTTGCCCCGCCAACTCACCGCATGACGCGCCTCATCAATACTCAGCGCTCCCAGTGTCAATACTTGCGAAGCGCGCCCCTCAGCGCGTCGCATGACGACACGCAAACGGGCAAGTAACTCCTTCAAGTTAAAAGGCTTGAGCACATAGTCATCAGCCCCCGCATCTAAACCGCCAATACGGTCTTCCATTGCGTCGCGGGCCGTCAAAATCAAAATAGGTAGAGTGGATTGCTGACGGAGTAAATGCAGTACCTGCATGCCGTCCATATCAGGCAGGCCAAGATCCAAAATAATCACACTGAATGTCTCGCTTTCGATAGCGCTGATTGCCTCGCGGCCAAGCATAAACCAATCGACCGTGTACCCCTCGCGTTCCAGCGCCGTTTTAATGCCATCCCCAAGTAAGGAATCATCTTCTATTAGCAGTGCACGCATGCTGCTCCCCCAATCTACAAACCGCTATCTTCGCCACTAAAACTTAAGCTTTTCTTAAATACGGCAACGTATCCCCCACAAAGCATACGCATCTGAATTCAACCTGTAAGTCAGCCACCCTTTTTTGCAAACCTTTTACGCAGCTTAACTCTTCTTTAAGTTACTTAGGCTCAAGCTGCCTCTTTCGCCATGGGCAAAGCCAAAGCAGCGCCTTCACTGGCGGTCATTTTGAATCTGCCCTGTCGCTACCACGGGCAGGTCATTTTCTATTAACTGAATAGAGCGCCAGAGTATGCACTTACTAACACTGATTAGAACAAACTATTATTTAAAAATAATGGCCCGTTTTTTAGAAAAAAGAATGAAGCGATTTTTACTCGGAGGTATACGGTATATCGTCAAAGCGCCTGCACCAGAAACCATTAATAACCTTGTGGGCATAGAAAAAATTCTCATTATTCGCCCCAATTTTCGTCTGGGCAACGCGCTAATCAGTACCCCTGTCATCGATGCTTTTCGTGAACGTTTTCCTTCTGCGCGCATAGATTATTTAGCGACGGATAAAACATGGCCACTGTTGCAGCAACGTCCTGTTGATCATTTTCATTTACTGTCGAGAACCGCCATTCTCCGTCCCTGGCAGTGCGTGACGCTATTACGACGCTTACGGGCACAACGCTATGATCTAGCGGTACAAGTGAGCGGAGGTTCAACGAGCGGCTTTATCGTGACCCGGTTAATAGGAGCACGGTACAGCATGGGTTCAGGTAAAGGTCACCAGCGCTGGTACAACATTGAGGCGGAAGGTAAGTCATCACATGCCTATGATGCCATCGTCAATTTGACACGCCCGCTCGGTGTTGCTTGCCATAATCGGCCACTGCTCCAGCTAACGGATCAGGAACGCTATCAAGCCATGACGAAGATACGACAGCTATTCAGTCTGCATAGCGACCACTCATCAGATACAGACTTTATTGCGATCTTCGTAGGCGGGCATCAAAACAAACGTTGGCCGTTGGCATTTTGGCTAATGCTCATCGATGCCATGGAAGCCTGCAAAATACGTTATGTCGTTTTCCTTGGACCGGAGGAGTTTAGGCTTCTAGCCCCTATTGAGCAGCGCTTGATGTCATCACTGTATGGTAGCTTATGCCCGCCGCTTCCTATTCGTCACTTTGCCGCTGTTCTAGGGCGAGCGCGGTTACTCGTGACACCAGACTCCGGGCCTATGCACTTAGCGGCAGCACTCGATGTCGCCACCATTTCCCTAGTACGCCAGAAAAAATCACTCGCCTTCGTACCACGAGAAGCCTATGACACTATTCTGTGGCGCCCAGAGATCAGCACGGTAATAGACGCTATCAGCGCTAATCTTGACGGACAAAACGCAACCGCTCCCGTTCAACTGGCCTCGGCAACAAACCAACCAACACAGCGGGTTAGAACACCACCCAGCGCTGCCCCTTTGCATTCTAGCTACTGAATTAAAGCGCATAACTGTTCGTTAAGTTTTGCGCTTTACAGTGACCCTACTGTTACGTTATCGAGAGTACTGTCTTGCCTATTTCAACGACGTCAAAACCTAATGGCACGGGTGTCAAACGCATCTTCCGCGCTTCTATTAATGCAGTATCGGGTTTAAAAGCTTGCTGGATAAATGAGTCTGCATTTAGACAAGAGGTGATACTATGCCTCGTCCTTTACCCTTTTATATTTTTTGTTAATGCCACTTCCGTAGAAAAAGCATTGCTGTTTTCTTCACTCACCCTTGTAGTGATAGTGGAACTCATTAACTCCGCCATCGAATGCACCATTGACCGTATTGGACTAGAACATAACGAACTTAGCGGGCGTGCTAAAGACATGGGGGCTGCCGCCGTCATGATGACCCTTTTTATGATGATGGGTGTGTGGCTATGCGTGCTGCTCTACTAAATGTTCTCAAATCCCTAGCATCCGTATGGCTTTTATTTCTAATCGCCATGTCGGTCTTCAGTATTTTAAACATAGATTTTACGATAACTGACGTTATATATCGCTTTCAAGGTAATGCCTGGGCGTGGAAAGATACCTTGATTACCCAAGATGTTCTTCACACAGGCGGTAAATGGCTAAGCTTAGCGATGGGTTTAGTCACACTCCTCCTTTTGATACTAAGCACCGTGGTAACTCGTTTTAAAGCGTATCGCACGCCGCTTTTATATCTTTTTTCCGCAACGCTTCTTTCTACGCTGCTTGTCGCAACGCTTAAACAACTTGTGAACATGGAATGCCCTTGGGATTTAGTTCGCTATGGTGGTGAACGAGACTTTATTGGCTTGCTCAATACACGGCCTTCCTCAATGCCAGCATCCGCCTGCTTTCCCGCCGGGCATGCCAGCGCAGGATATACGTGGGTAGCCCTCTACTTCTTTTTTGCCGCCATACGGCCCCATTGGCGATGGGCAGGGCTTTCGCTGGGTTTAGGGCTTGGCCTTACGTTTGGGATCACTCAACAGTTCCGCGGGGCGCACTTTCTCTCCCACGACCTCTGGACCGTCATGATTTGTTGGACCGTAAGCTTTGTCCTTTCAAGATTCTTATTACACCCCAGCGTTCATTAATCTTTTCATTCAGAGAGCCTTTCGATGCGTCCTTTGCTATCATGGCCTTCAAAAGTTGTTGGCACCGCTTGGCATTATCGCCCCACATTAAGCACGGAGCAGCTTGTCTTATGGGCCGTTGTCATATTCAGTGTTTTTTACAATGTCTCTTTTTGGCAACAAGCCTTTGCTGGCTATGACCCTCTTGCCGTCCAGACGTGGCTAACTTTTGCCAATATGTTTTTGGTGATGACCTGCCTTAACTATTTGGTCTTCGTGAGCCTTGCTTTTCGAATGTTGGTGAAGCCATTATTAACCTTGCTTTTTCTGATTGCCGCCTTCGTCAGTTACTTCACTAGCTATTACGGCACCTATTTTGATACTTCAATGTTAGACAACGTGCTTCAAACGGATACTAACGAGGCACAAGAGCTTTTTACACCCGGATTACTGATTCATTTAGTCATCTTTTTCTGTTTGCCAACCATCATAATTTGGCGCGTTAAAATCACACCGTCAACCTGGAAGAAGGCAGTGTTGCGTCGTTCGGCTTATTGCCTTGCCAGCACTGCTATATTGCTGTTAGCAATTTTCTTATCTTACCAAGAAGTGTCGTCACTCATGCGCAACAATAAAGAGCTACGCTACTTGGTGACCCCAGGTAATTATATTGTTTCGATGGCGCAGGCCCTTTCGAGCCAACACGCTTCCGCGAATACGGTGCGTTCCCCGGTGGGTGAGGACGCCCGTATCAATTCACAAGCGGGTGACAAACCCACACTTCTCGTCATCGTGGTGGGCGAAACGGTACGGGCGGCGAATTGGGGGTTAAATGGTTATGAACGCCAAACCACACCTAAACTTGCCCTGCAGCCTGACGTTATCAATTTTTCAGATGTTTCCTCATGCGGTACAAGCACAGCAGTCTCATTACCCTGCATGTTTTCATTACCAGGGCGTGCCGATTACGAAAAATTGTATGCTCAGCAACATGAATCCTTGCTGGACGTATTAGCCCACGCCGGGTTAGAGGCCACCTGGCTTGATAACCAGTCAGGCTGTAAAGGTGTCTGCGACGGAGTGACGACAAAAGCGCTCTCGCCAGAGGAGTATGCGTCTTTGTGTCAGGAAGGGCGATGCTTGGATGAAGCACTGGTTCAAGCCTTGACCAAGCAAATTAGCGGTACCTCCGTTGATCAGGTTGTTGTGCTGCATCAGCTAGGCAACCATGGCCCCAGCTATTACCAACGCTACCCTGATGACTACGAACGTTTTGTTCCCGCTTGCACCACCGCTGATTTAGCCAAGTGCTCAAGAGACGACATTACCAACAGCTACGACAATGCCATTCTGTATACCGACACTGTGTTGGATCAGGTGATTGAGACGTTAAAGCGTCAGGATGACTACGCAACTGCGATGATCTATCTCTCTGATCATGGTGAATCACTGGGTGAAAATGGCCTATATTTGCACGGCATTCCCTATGCCATTGCTCCCGATGAACAGACCCATGTGCCTATGGTTTGGTGGCTTTCCAACTCATTTTCAAAGCAGCGAGGACTCGATACGGAGTGCTTACGCCAAGTCTCAGATCAAGCCGCTTCCCACGATAACTTATTTCACAGCGTGCTGGGGTTGCTTGGCGTAGCAACGGACGTATATCAGCAGGCAGAAGATATTAGCCAACCGTGCCGGAGCCTCGCCAATTAATGAATGCTTAAGTGATCGTTAAGTATTCCATGGCAAGCTGCTCTCCATTCTGCTCAACTATTCTGGTGTATGCACATGGTTTTATCGCATCTATTGGACTCCAAGCAAGGATTTTGGAGACAGCTGCTACCCAAAAAAAAGGCAGCAGCAGGGGGCTTGGTAGGCGGTGCCAGTACCTCTAATCATTCTGCTAAATGGCTTTCCTTTAAAGTCAGCGTTGTTTTGATTGCTTTACTAACGACTCTGCTATGGTTAACGGGAATAGAAAACATCGAAATCACTATCGCTGTATTAAGTGTAACGTCAAATGGTATATCACAGTTACTTGGTCGCTGTTATTCTTTCAGTGTATTGAAAATGGCAGAAAATGAGTTCATAGATACGCTCGACGCGTTAGGAGCTGCAGGAGTTGGAACGTTAATAATATTATGTTTATTGGGTTAAAATTTAATATATAATATTTGAGATATTATTCACTTATTAATGCAGTCAGGGAAAAAGTGAAGTTTTAGGAAACATGATTAGCCTATGCTAAGTGTCTTATACAAGGCGAACTATTTTTTTTGCGTTTTGACTTGTTTATCTAGCCGGAAATGATAATGTTGGAAGTCTTTTAATACCCGACTAATTTACTCAAGTATAGCAGGCATTTTGGGTGACTTGATTTAGAGCGTCGGATTTTCAGCCAGAGACACCATGTCATGACATTTGCCACCATATTGATTTTGGCCTTTTCCATGTCGGCAGACGCCTTCGCTGCTTCCATCAGCAAAGGCGCTGAGCTACAAAAACCCTCGTTTCGGCACGCCATCAGCATTGGGTTGATATTTGGTACTATCGAGACCATAACACCCCTGCTGGGCTGGTTGGCCGGGGTAGCATCGCAGCGCTTTGTGCAGGCTTGGGATCACTGGGTTGCGTTCTCGATCTTAGTGGTTATTGGTTTACATATGGTGTATTCGGGCCTATGCAAAGAAGACAAAATAGCCCAAGAAAAGCAAACACTATGGTTATTGATATTAACGGCTATTGCTACGAGTATTGATGCCATGGCCGTTGGTGCAAGCCTCGCCTTTATTGATGCTAATATCATCGCTACCAGCTTAGCTATTGGTTTAGCCACTACTGTCATGGCATCAATTGGCACCTTGTTGGGTCACCAGCTTGGCAAATACGTTAGCCATTGGGCTGAGCTGATCGGTGGGATCGTTTTAATTGGTATTGGACTTGGAGTGTTAGCCGAGCATACTGCCTTTTTTAATTAATCTTTACTGATCTATGTCATTCAGAGACAGTATTAAAGCAATATGCGTAGCAACCCTCTGGGAAAGAGGGCTATTTGGGTAAATCACCACGAGTGATGCCTACTTTACTGAAGAATTTCATCACAGAAGCTTCGCAAGGGACATTTTCCTTTTTAGGGTTAGGGCACTTGAACTTATAGGCCTTCCTGGATAGTGACCAGCTGACTTTGGGATGAGACATGTCCAATCATGGTGTCAATTTAAGGTTTTGAAGGACGGCAGCATAGCTAAGTGAGACGTACCGAATAATCTAAAAATGCACTTTATAAAAAACACAAGTCGAAATGAGTCTTCCCCACCTTATTGGCAGGAGGACTGCTTTTCTCAACCTGCATGTCAGCGCTCAATGGGCTCCTTGCATGAATGTCACGACCGCTGAGATGAAGGCAAAAAACAACCCTTTATAAACCTACCCGATACTTTCCCACTTCTATGCCGCTATTCTGTGAACCTGACAGGGCTAAGTTCAGACGGTGGCAATGACAGATGCGTTTGCCAATTGGCTTCGGCTAGCAAGGGGTAAAAGCCCACCAAGCCTAGTAACCACCAGCGCTGCATCACTGGCCATCCTCTTCCCCAGAGATCTCCGCTACTTCACTCTCAACGGCATCAATCAGCTCTTGCATACCAAAGAGGTCTAAAGGCTCGCCATTGACAAAAAAGGTGGGTGTTTGGCGAATCTGATTGGCTCTGACATCCGCCATGTCTTGGTCAATCACCGCCTGCACCTCAGCAGAAGTCAGTTGCTCTTCGGCAGCCGCTAAATCAAGGCCCCCTTGGCTCGCGATATCGAGGATAGCGGATTCATCAAAACTGCCATGTGAAGCCCATTGATCCTGGCGAGCCAGCAGCCTCTCAAGTACCGGTTCAAAGACGCCCTGACGACGAGCGACTTCTAATACCCGAATGGCCTTATCAGATACGTCGCCGTGGAAAGGAGTGTAGCGCACGATGAGCCGCACTTTTTCTGGGTAGGTTTCCAGAATACTTTTTGTCAGGGGGTAGAAAGCACGGCAGGCTTCGCAAGCCGGATCGAAGAATTCCACAATCGTCACCGGCGCGTCTTCTCGCCCCAAGATGGGGGAGTGTGAGCGCACCAAGGAGTCCTCTGTAGTGGTTCACTGATTCCGGACACCAACGTAGGTGGTAAGATCGCCACCATAAACGAGGTGTCTGATGACCAGAAAACGACGTTCCTTTACGCCCGAGTTCAAGCAGGAAGCAGCCAGCCTTGTGCTGGATCAAGGTTACACCATCCCCCAGGCAAGCACTTCTCTGGGTGTTGGGGAAAGCGCCATCCGGCGCTGGGTTCAACAGCTGACGGAAGAGCGTGAGGGCATTACCCCGATGGGCAAAGCCTTGACCCCTGAACAGCGCCGAATCCAGGAGCTGGAAGCCCGCTGCAAGCGGCTTGAGATGGAGAAAGACATACTAAAAAAGGCTACCGCTCTCTTGATGTCGGACGACATGAATCGTACGCGCTGATAGACCAGTTGAGTGAGCAAATGCCTGTTGAAATGGTCTGCAATGCGTTCGATATCAGCCGTTCCAGCTATTACGAGAACCGCCAACGACGGAACCATATAGACGTTGAGCGTCTAGCTCTGAAAGCTCAGGTAAGCCGCCTTTTTACCAAGAGCCGCAGCTCTGCTGGCAGCAGGACGATCAAAGGCATGCTCAACGATGACGGCGTGGTTATTGGCCGCTTCAAGGTTCGACGGTTGATGAGTGAGCTAGGGCTAATCTGTAAGCAGCCAGGCCCTCACGCTTATAAGCAAGCTACCATTGAACGACCGGATATCCCGAACCATCTAGACCGGGAGTTTGCTGTAGAACAGCCTAATCAGGTCTGGTGCGGTGACATCACCTATATCTGGAGTGGCCAGCGATGGAGTTACCTGGCCGTTGTGCTGGACCTATACGCCCGACGTGTTGTCGGCTGGGCGATGTCATCCAGCCCGGACGCCGATCTGGTCGTCAAAGCTCTAGACCATGCCTGGGAACAGCGTGGTCAGCCAGAGAAAGTCATGTTCCACTCGGATCAGGGAAGCCAGTATGCCAGCCGTAAGTTCCGTCAGAGGCTCTGGCGCTATCGAGTGACACAAAGCATGAGTCGACGTGGCAACTGTTGGGAGCGTCACTCAGTCTACTATTCTTGTGAACATCGTATTGGCCTGACCCGTGCTGGGATTGGCTTAATTGCCTTTGCATTGACCTGTCGGTCAGTACTGATGTTCCCCGAGGCTTCCCGGGCTCAGCGTTGGTGACCTAATAGGAGCTTTGTTCTGCACCGTGAGTGTCCTGTCCTGCGATTGAGATTGGGAATACGCCACCACTAAGGAGTGCGTCCCATGAAACTTGAACCGCAACAGGAAGTTATTCTAGGTGTAGATACACACCTGGATGTACATGTAGGTGTGGTTATCAGCGAGATAGGTCAGTTACTTGGAACTCGGTCTGTTTCCGCAACCTCAGCAGGTTATTCTGATTTGCTAAGCTGGGCTTCGTCTTTTGGCACACTGACTCGTGCAGGTATCGAAGGGACAGGAACCTACGGTGCAGGTCTTTGCCGTTTCCTGATCGATAATGAAATCACGGTTCTTGAAGTTAACCGACCTGATAGATCGAAGCGACGGCAGCAGGGCAAGTCCGACCCGACGGATGCCGAGAGTGCAGCCCGAGCAGTGTTGTCAGGTATAGCGACCGCCACACCTAAACAGCAATCAGGTGCGTGTGAGGCGATGCGCATCATATCCGTGGCCAGGCGCAGCGCCGTAAAAGCTAAGACGCAAGCCATCAATCAATTACGGGCCTTGCTGGTTAGTGCACCACAGGATATCCGCGAGAAGCTATGGAGAGCGAAAACAGGCGACTGCGTGAAGGCTTGTGCAAAGGTTCGCAACTTGGGTGATAGTGTCCTCTTGCAAGCGTTGGCCTCAACGCTCAGATCACTTGCCAAGCGATGGCTGAGGCTGGCTGCCGAATTAGTACAATTTGATAAGCAGCTGGAAACACTTACCCAAGCACATGCGCAACAGTTACGGAGTCGCTTTGGCGTAGGTCCTCATACTGCGGCTATTCTTTTGTCCGTTGCCGGTGACAACCCTGGGCGCCTAAGGAATGAGGCAGCATTGGCTTCGCTTTGCGGTGTAAACCCTCTGCCCGCCTCTTCAGGCAAGACGACGAGGCACCGACTAAATCGAGGCGGCAGCCGAGCTGCTAACAATGCGTTGTGGACGATTGCTATGGTTAGAATGCGAAGCGACCCCCGAACTCGTGCTTACGTGAACCGCCGAACAGCGGAAGGCCTTACGTCTAAGGAAATCCATCGCTGCCTGAAAAGATATATTGTTCGAGAATTATTCCCGTTGATAATGAGGGATCTTGGAAAATTACGGGAGAATATTTGACATAGGAGCGCACCGATGGAGAGGCTGTTCCGGAGCCTGAAATCTGAGTGGATACCAGCCTTGGGATATCGGAACCTGCCCGAGGCTAAAAAAGATGTTGGTGGCTATCTGATGGACTACTACAACCGGCAGCGTCCTCACGCATTCAACGACGGCATTTCGCCCGTTGCCGCTGAGAAAAACCTTAAATTACTGTCCGGGATTAGTTGACCACTACATTTCGATTACGGATAGCCGAATGCCTGTGTCTGGGTTGGCGTTTGAGCTGCTGCCTGTCAACGAGCGTTGTGCTTTATTAGCGGCGGTGGAGCGTTTGCTCAGTATAGGCGTTGAAGAAACGTTCAGTGCTCTGGTCACGTGCAATGTCAAAACGAGCGCGCTTCACGATCCCCGAAAGTCACCCCCCGTTGTGTTGTTGCCGCTGCTATCACGGTTATCTCATCACCCCCATGGGCCGCATCGCTGCCGTGCTCTACCGGCTCATCGCCCCATGTCGGAACGCGCGGTGAGAGCCTCATGGGCGCGTTTAAAACGGAGAATGAAAGCGGAGCCAACCTCTTGAAGCAACACAAAACGGTCGACTGCGATGAGTGTGGTCGAGAAGTCTCCAAATTGTGGCGACGCCATAAGGGGCATGGTTACTGCTCAACTTGCTATGCTCGTGTGTTTAAGCGGCGGATGTGCCCACGATGTGGTGAGTTAGCCCGTCTGCCAACGAATGACCCAGACGCCGTCTGTCGCCAGTGTGACGTTGACAAACCGTGTGCGCGATGTGGAAAAGCTAGTTCAGACTACAACATCGGCAAGGTCACTCCCTACGGCCCTGTCTGTATCGCCTGCGCTCCCTATTTCAGAGAGCCAGAGCCCTGCGAGGCGTGTGGGGAATCCTCTCAACGTCTTACCCGAGTGACGCGTATGGGGCATGCTCATCGCTTATGTCCACGCTGTGCGACGGCTGATCACGGTACCTGTTCTGCGTGTCGTCGACATCGCTTATTGGTCATGACATCCAGCGGTGACGCATTGTGCAAAGCCTGTAATGAGCAAGGGGAAATTGCCTGTCCATTGTGTGGTAATCCCATGCCAGCGGGTCGAGGCGATGCCTGTGAGCCCTGCTATTGGACGCGAACATGTCGTAAGCGGATTATCATTGGCCAAGCCGGTATCACCACCAAAGCGTTACGTGAGGCCTTTGGGGAATTTGGTGAATGGCTGATTCGTACCACAGGGCCGCATAAGGCTGCCCTCAAGATCAATCATTTCTTCTCGTTCTTCCTTGAGATCGACCAGGCATGGTCACGGATACCGAGCTATTCGGAGCTGCTTCATCACTTCGGGGCGGAGGGGTTGCGGCGTGTAAGACTTCCTATGCGATGGCTGCATGAAGAGCAAGGGGTAGAGCCGGATCACCAAGCAAAGAAGATCGACTCAGAGAAACGACGTATCAAAGCGTGTCTCAGGTCTATGCCGTCCGCTTCTTTATCAGAAAAAGCGCTGCATGCTTATTGGCAGCAATTGGAAACCCGTATAGAGGCGGGCAAAACGTCCCACACCTCCGCACGACTTGCACTAAGAGCGGCAGCCGCATTGCTACTCGCTACTGACCGGGAGGGGCAGCGACTGCCACAACAGGGCGATGTGGACAACTATTTGCATGCGGTGCCCGGACAAGCAGCTTCGGTGACGGGGTTTACCAATTTTTTAAATCGCCAACATGCCACCACACTGGCCCCTAGAGTGGATGAGAAGCGAGCAAGAAAACGGCGAAAAGAAAAGTTGGCTCGCACCACGATGCAAATGGCGAAGTGTGCTGATCAAGGAGAAGATTGGAGTGAGCGGTGGATCGTCACAGCCATGGAATACTTTCATGACAAGAAAGTATCCAAGAAAACACTTCGTCAGCAGGCTGTAGAACGAGAGGAAGATGGGATAAAGGTAATCATGGGCGGCGTGACCTACTGGCTTCCTATCGCATGAGTGCTAAGGCGCCTCATTGATCGGCAAGCCTTTTAATATCGGCCGCCACAGCATCCATGGGGTCGCTATCGCGGATCAGTACACGCGCCTCTCCCTGTTCATTGAAGGCGAATACCGCGCTGGAGTGCGATACATCGTAGTTGCCGTTGCTATCTTCTTCACCATACCCGTAGGTAACACGATAGCGGCGTGTAAGCTCATCAAGCGCTGCTTTGTCCCCCGTGAGACCAGTGAACTGGAGGCCGAAAGCGTTAGTATAGGCACTCAGTGTTGCTGGGTTATCGCGACGGGGATCTACAGAGACAAAAAGTACCTGGATATCATCGCGATAAGTTTCCTCTAGGCGCTGGATGACAGCGTCGAGGCGCGCAAGCGTGGTGGGACAGACATCAGGGCAATGAGTGAAACCAAAAAAAAGCAGTGTGCTCTTGCCAAGGAATTGATCGGCGGTCACGTCATTACCGTTCTCATCAACAAGATCAAATGCCAACGGCGGCATAAGCCCTGAGATATCCTTGGTCTGCCACGTTTGCTCACCGCATCCCATTAGCCATAGCGATACGAACACCGGAATAATCCATTGGCGCATTCTGCTCGCTCCTACTGTGTTGTGGGTGCTCCAGCGCGGAACTTGACGTTCTGCTGCTGCCCGTTGTCTAACAGGAGGGTTACTTCAATTTCGTCGCCGACGGCGATGGGGTGCTTACGCTTCATCAGCATTAAGTGATAGCCCCCCGGAGCAAGCTCAACTAGCTCTCCCGCCGCTACTGTTAACTGTTCTACGTGCTGCATACTTGAGATACCGTCCTGACTGACACTTTGATGTATCGTGACGTTATCAAAGGCCGAGCTATCCGCCCCTATCAGCGTGGTGCCTGTTTCACCGGTATTCGTGAGGGTAAAATAGCCTGCTGCAGGAATATCGCCTGGCAGTAGTCGTATACGAGCATCAGTGATCTGCAAATCTGCAGCGAGCAGCGTGCCGGGCATTCCGAAAATCAACACAAAAGTCGTGCACCAGATGCGCGCTGATCGCGGTAATTTAGCGAGTTGGGTGGGGAGCATGAACAGTATCCTCATTTCGAGCGTCACGGAACATATAGCTAAGAACAATAAGCACTCCAAGAGCGCTCATCATGGTGGCTGGAACCCAGGTCAGCAGGCCGCCAATACGTTGATCATCGAGGGGATCCAACGGCCAAGCACGGCCACAAACCTCATAGACATCAAAAATCACCTCTTCACTGAAGGCGATGTAGGCACCCAGAACAATCTGCGGTGGGATCACCGCCAGTAGAATGGCAATTCGCTTACCATAGCCGAGTCCACCTTGTAGTGGCGAGCGGTGATCAAAGATCAGCCACCAAAACAGTAACCCATCCAGCGCCATGCTCCAGTTCATCACCTGATAAAGGTCAGCGCTCAGCATGGCATCGAAGTGGATCTCGGGGATCAGCCAGAAATAGATAAGCCCAACGAACAGCACAGGGGCGATTAATGGTTGCTGAAGTATCCTGTAGGCGGGGTGCAGCACACGTGTGACTAGCCTCCCCCTAGAAAGTTGTCTAATTCGCGTTGGCAAACCTTCGACCAATACCGGCAGGGGTGCTGCCAAAGCGATCAAGAAGGGGGCAGCGTGATGCAGTACCAAGTGTTGGGCACGATGGGCAAAGAACATGTACTGAGCGAGGTAGTCGTAATGTGTCAGAGTGACGCCATAGATCGCCGCAACTCCGAGCAGGTAGGTGAACGTGCGGGCTATGCTTGTAGGCTCGCCGAGCCGTTGGCACTGCCGGAGGCCACGCAGGTAGAGAACGATAGCCAGCACACAGGCGGTTGCCCACGTCAGTGAGAACTCCCAAGGCCTTAAGTAGCTCAGAGCGACGTCAATAGCCCTTCTCCCTCAGATTAAACACATTGAGACAGCTTAGGCAGCGACTGCACAATGCGGCAAGTGGATGCTACCAACGTTGTGATGATCGCATGAGCTCTTTCTACGCTAGGGATGGAAGAGCTCAATCAACAACACACGACGAATATTAAGGGCTTGACGGTAGCCAAGCCGTTGTTCTCCTAAGGGCTGACAAAACGCGCTGCCTTGTCTTTATCGACATTCACGACGAATGAAGTGTCAGTTCTTCATAAACACTGTTGATATTGTCGTCTTCTTTATTACTCGGTTCCGGCTTGGGATACAGGGGTTCGATAAGCCCGTTGGATAATGCTAGTAAATCGCTAAGCTGTTCGTAATCGAAGCTAACGCCATCTGCATTGCGTTGCTCAAGGCGTGTAATAGCATCTGATATAGCGGTCATGGTGTGATCTTCCACCCCTAAAGGAGGTAATGCCTGTACCAGCGGCTGTCCGTTGTCCCAACCGATTTTAATAGGTTGGTTGATGATATTGACCTGGGTGCCCGCCGGTATGCGGTCAAAAATTGATTCAATATCGTCAGGCAACATGCGTATACAGCCACGGCTTGCACGCATGCCAATGCCATCGGGCTGGTTGGTGCCATGAATTAGATAGCCATCGAAGCCTAGAATAATGGCGTGGTCTCCTAGCGGGTTGTCGGGGCCGGGCGGCACAACGCTTGGCGCGGTTTCGCCGCGTGCTTCCGCTTCGCGTTTTACCGACTCAGGCGGGTACCAGGCGGGGTTTTTAATGTTCATAGTGGTCTCGGTCACACCGAGAGGAGTATCAAACCCTTCGCGACCGATGCCGATAGGATAGGTCTCAACGCGCGGTGTCTCACCGTTTTTGACATCTGGGTAGTAGTAAAGCCGCAGCTCGGCGATATTGATAACGATCCCAGTACGCTCGACATTCGGCAGAATAAAACGTCCGGGAATAGTCACTTCCGTGCCCACCCCTGGAACCCAGATGCTGACCTCTGGATTTGCACGGATCATCTCCAAATAGCCAAGGTTGTGACGCTTGGCAATATCTATCAAGGTGTCGTTGTAATCCCTGACTATGAAGGTGTCAGCCTCACCGATGATATTGCCTTCCTCAGGTAGCGGGTAATGCCCCTTGGGCCATTCCGTCTCCTGGGTAGTGGCGGGTTGTGCTGCCATGGCGACAGGGAGCCATGCCAGAGACGAAACCATCACACTCATGATGAAGCCCATCTGCATTGGCCATGGGAGGAGTCTCTTAAGTATTGCTGCGTTATTTACCGAGAGCATCGCTAGGTTCCTTTTTCATCTAATGCGTCGTTTTTGGATCGAGATAAGTTCAGTTGTAATCCGAGCAGTGTCAGCAAGGTGGCGAGTATCCAAGCGGGCCCACTACCGGTGCGTGTGAAAGGAGTTAGGCCCTGCATAGGGGTTACCTCGCCAGTTAAACTGGCCTGTTCAAACTGTGGGGCGCGGGCAGTGACGTGACCTTGTGAATCGATCATGGCCGTCACGCCATTACTGGTAGCTCGAAGTATGTGACGGCCATTTTCTAAGGCACGTAGACGCGCCATTTGAAGATGTTGGTGTGGGCCAATGGAACGCCCAAACCACGTATCGTTGGAAACCGTTAGTAACAGCTCGGCATTGCGCGCCTGCTTGGCCACGCGGTCGGCGAAAATGATCTCGTAGCAAATGGCGTTGCCAATGGCCGTACCAGCGACGCGTATCGGGGGCTGTTTATCTGGCCCTGGGGTCATGCTCGGCATTGGTAGATCGAAAAAGGCGATGCTGCCAGCGAGTAGATTTTTCAGTGGCAGGTACTCGCCGAAGGGTACCAGATGGGCTTTGCGATACTGGCCCTGATCACCCAGGCCGACAACGCTGTTGTAATAGAGCCCCTCGGCGTCGCGCTGCAGAATGCCAGTCAGCAAGTGGGTGCCAGTGGTGAGTTCAGATTGCACCCGTTCAAGGATCAACTGCGCTTCCTGCTCGAACATGGGAAGTGCCACCTCCGGCCAAACGATTAGATCGATATCGCTAGGCTGCTCCCGTGTCATCGCCGTGTAGATACTGATCGCCTCGCGCTGCCCTTGGGCAGTCCACTTAATGCGCTGATCAAGATTCCCTTGCAGCAACGCCACCCGGATGGGCTTTCCGGCCGGGGTTGTCCATTGGGTGGGCAATAGGAATGGAACGATCCACAGGGCGGCAATTGGGACGAGGTACCCCCAGCGGCGACGCAGTACCTCTACCCCTAACGTACCTGTCAGTGCGGTCATGAGTGACAGCAAGTACACACCCCCAACGGGCGCCCATGGGGCTAGTGGAGAATCTATCTGAGAGGTGCCCAGCAATAACCAGGGAAAGCCGGTGAGCAACCAGGTGCGTAGCCATTCGCTCACCACCCACATACCGGCAAAGCTAAGACAGGCTAACCGTGGCCCCGTGATGCGTCGATAGAGCCCAAAGGGGATTGCAAAGAAGAGCGCCAGGGCGCTGACAAAAAGAGTGGTGAGGAGCATCGCCATCAAGGCCCCGGTGCCACCGAAATCGTGAATAGCAACGAAGACCCACGATGTGCCAGAACCGAACAGGCCTACCCCATAGCACCACCCACGCAGGGTGGCCATGGCGGGCGTTAGCGACTGTATCTTCCAATAGACCAGTGCCACGGCCACTGGGCCAAGCCACCATAGGGAAAAGGGGGCGGCACTCAAGGTGGTCAGTACCCCAGCGGCTAGCGCTACAACGCAATCGACTATTGGTGAGAGTCGCCCAGCAAAAAGCGTATATTTTTTTTCTTGATCGACCGAATCCATATCGTTACTCAGTGCGCTTAAAAGCAGGACGCTCACGCCATAACGCCACTGCGTATACCGCTACACCTGCAAATAGCGCGATATCGGCCATGTTAAAGGCGGGCCAATGCCATTCGCCCCAGTAAACGTCCAGATAGTCGACGACGTACCCACGCGCTAAGCGATCAACGGTATTACCGAGTGCGCCGCCAAGAATCAAACTGTACGCACAGGCCTCCAAGCGCGACAGGGGTTTGCATAGCTGCACGAGCAATACGACGACGACCACCAACGCTAAACCAAGAAAGAGGTAGCGCTGCCAACCACCTGCCTCCGCGAGAAAGCTGAAAGCGGCTCCTGTATTCCCGGTATAAACCCAGTTAAAAAACGGCGTTAGCGGAATGACTTGGCCAAACGACATCTGGGCATGCACAATTTCTTTGACCAGTTGATCGGCTAGAGTCATCACGCAAGCAAATGTGAACCATGGCCAACGACGTAAGGGGCTATCGTTTTGCGCTGTTCTCATGAGGTTACTTTTCCTTGTGACAGGCCTGTCAACGCGGTATTGGGCGAAAAGCGGTAACCCAGCAGTCGCATGGCGTTCAACGTCACCAGAACGGTAGCACCGGTATCGGCCATTACCGCAATCCACATGCCGGTAATACCCAGAGCCGTCGTGACTAGGAAAATGGCTTTTAAGCCAAGGGCGAGAACAACGTTGGTTTTCACATTGCGCAGCGTGGCACAAGAGAGATCTATCAGTTCGGCAATGCCGGTAACGCGGTTCTTGAGCAAGGCTGCATCGGCGGTTTCCAACGCCACATCCGTGCCGCCCCCCATCGCGATACCGACATCGGCTGCCGCGAGTGCCGGTGCATCGTTGATGCCATCGCCTACTTTACCGATGGGGCCACGGCCTGCCGCTTGCCAGTCTCGAACATACGCTGCCTTGTCTTCAGGCATCAGTTCGCCGTACGCTTCAATGCCTAAGCGACCCCCAGTGGCAGCGACGGTGCGGGCATTATCACCGCTGAGCATGACCGCCTGTACGCCTAAGCGGGATAGCGCCGCTAGGCCTTCAAGGGCATCTTCGCGTGGCTCATCGCGAACAGCGATCAAGCCCAACAAACGCTCGCCTTCAACGAGGAGAGCGAGGCTCTTGCCGGCTTCTTCTAACGCGACAATCCGAGCACTGAGACTTTCATCAAGGATGACCTGCTCGTGAAGGTGGCGAGGCGTCATTAAGCTCAGCTCGCGACCCTCCACCTGGCCGGAGACTCCGCGCCCCGCCAGAGCGCGGCTGCCGATGACGGTGGGGAGGTTTAGGCCCGACTGTCGGGCATGATCAACGATAGCCGTGGCGATAGGGTGACTGGAATCTCGCTCTATCGCGGCGGCGAGCCGCAATACGCTGTTATCGTCTTCCTCAGCGATCCAAGACTCCACATCTGTGACTCTTGGGGTACCCGCAGTCAGGGTGCCCGTCTTGTCTAATGCCACCAAGCGAAGCTTACCTAACTGTTCAAGAACGGCTCCCCCTTTGATCAGTAGGCCGCGCCGAGCGCCCGCCGAGAGACCTGCGGCGATGGCGGCTGGGGTGGAAATGACTAACGCGCAGGGGCATGCGATTAACAGCAATGCTAACGCACGGTAAATCGACTCCGACCATGCTATGGTCGATACCAGCGGTGGCACTATCGCCATCAGTAGGGCGAGTAAGACGACGGCGGGCATATAGTAATACGCAAAACGATCAATAAAGCGTGCTATCGGTGCCTTGGCGGCCTGTGCTTCTTCAACCAGGCGAATAACGCGTGCGATCGTATTGTCATCAGCGCCTCGTGTTACCTCCACCTCCAGGGCGGCATCAAGATTCACTGTGCCAGCAAAAATGTCATCACCAGGCGCTCGCGAACGGGGGATGGACTCGCCGTTTACCGGCGACTCGTCAATGTCGGAGGTGCCCACCAGGATGCGTCCATCGCAGGGAACGCGATCACCGGGCCGCACCAGCACACGCTGGCCGGGTTTAAGTGACTCCGCCGAGACGTCACGCAGATGGCCATTGTCCATCAGCCTCGCCGTTGAGGGTGTTAAATTTGCCAAGGCTGAGATACTGCGGCGCGCCCGTGAAGCAGCTACCCCTTCGAGTAGCTCACCTACGGCGAACAAGAACACGACCATCGCAGCTTCAGCGGCAGCATTGATGGCCAATGCGCCAAGCGCAGCGATGCACATCAGCATCTCGATGGTAAAGGGGTTGCGCATCTTGAGGGCGCCCCAGGCACTCTGCGCAATGGGCATTAAGCCGACCAGCGTGGCCAGAATGAAAGGCACATTACCCAGCGCAGGCCATGCTAAACGAAGCGCGAAGGCTACGATCAGCAGATTTCCTGTGATAATGACCAAGCGCCCTTTAGCGGTTTGCCACCAAGGGGATGCAGAGCCAGATGCGTGTGTTTGGCCATCATGGGAAGCCACTTGATAGCCTAGTTCGTTCAGTATGCCATCAATGGTCTTTCGCGAGGGGGCCCCGTGATCGTGGTGATGAATCTTCACCGATCCCGTGACCGAGCTTGCCGTTACTTCCTCAATGCCGTCCAGCCGCTCTAGCGCCGACACAACCTTGCGCTCACAACCGCCGCAGTCCATGCCTTCGACATACAGCGTCAAGGTGGTAGGCGCTGTTGTCGGCGTCGATGTTTTCATGGTGCCTCTCCTCCCAATGGGCTATGGTTTTGAAGTGTAAACCTTGTAGCAACTACAGCTTCAAGCCCTGCATAAGGAGTTTTACCATGTCGATGATCGGCCAAAGTATCAGCATTGGTGAGTTAGCACGACGAGCCGATTGCAAACCTGAAACGGTTCGTTATTACGAGCGTATTGGGTTGCTGCGCGATGCGACCCGAACCGGCGGAGGACAGCGCCGCTATGGAGACGACGCTGTGCGGCGTTTGACCTTTATTCGTCATGCCCGAGACTTTGGCTTTTCAGTGGAGTCAGTGCGAGAGCTTTTGGCCATGTCAGATCAACCTGATATGCCTTGCCAAGAAGTCGATGCCATCGCCACACATCACCTAAAGAAAGTGGAGTCCCGCCTTCAACGACTGTCCGCACTGCGTGAGGAGCTTCAACGGATGGTCACGCAGTGTGCCGGTGGCAAAGTGGAAAGCTGCCGAATTATTGAGGTCATCAGTGATCATCAGCTCTGTATCACAGAAAACTCACATGGAGGGGCCCACGACTTGGGTTAGAATCAACACTCGCCCCCTAATGCGTTAGCCCAGCGAGACATCCAAGAACAGCATGAGTACCAATCCGATGGAAAGGCCCAGCGTGGTCTTTTTTTGGTGCCCACCCCGATGAGTTTCGGGAATAATCTCATGACTGATCACATACAACATCGCTCCCGCCGCAAAGGCCAATCCCCAGGGAAGTAACGCTTGCGACATGCTGACGACCCCAGCGCCTAATAAGCCCCCAACGGCTCAACAAGACCCGTAAGGGCGGCAATCGTCCAAGACCGCCAACGTGAATAGCCCACGCTTAGCAGCGATATTGCTACGGCCAGTCCCTCCGGGGCATTCTGAAGTCCAATGCCAATCGCCAGCGGCATGCCTCCTTCGCTTCCCCCTGCGCCGAAGGCCACGCCAACGGCCAGCCCCACTGGCAGGTTGTGTATCGTAATGGCAATAATAAACAACCAGATACGGCGTAGTGAGGTAGCCTCCGGCCCTTCTCGACCCTGTTCGAAGTGTTCATGAGGTAAGAGCTCGTTCAGTAGTGCGACCGTTCCAATCCCTAGCAAAATGGCCGCACAAGCAATGGCAGCCGGCACAACGCTACCTCAATAACGCAGCTCCGAGGCTTCTAAGGAGGGTATGATCAGTGAGAAGAAAGAGGCCGCTAGCATGACGCCAGCGGCGAACCCCAACGCTAAATCGCGTACACTACGATTCGGTGTTTTGGTAAACAAAACGGGGAGCGCACCGACAGCCGTCATCAAGCCCGCCGCAAGGCTTGCCAATACCCCCCATGGTGACGGGAGAAACCTCTTCCATACCGATTACCTGTGTTGTGATAGATGAGTGATTACACGGCTTGGGTTCCATAACGAGACAAGCGCACGTTCACGTTACTCACCAACCATGCAACGTTGTTAAGCACGAGTGGTTACGGCTCGTTAAACGAGATCAAGTCATAAAGGGACGCCGTGCCGATAGCTTGTTCCAAGCGATCTCTTGCCCCGTAAAGTGATGCTTGATATTCACTTTGAGTCGGCTGTTTGCCCAGCATGATGCGTTGACCTTGACCAAGGGGATCAACAGGCTGGTCATTGACTCTCACTTCGTAATGCAGGTTGGGGCCCGTGGCGACCCCGGACGAACCCACCTCTCCGAGCGGCTCTCCCGCGTTGACTAAATCCCCAACCACTAGCTGTGGGGAGAATCGGCTAAGGTGTGTGTAGCGACTAATGGCCCCTGTGTCGTGTTCCACCTCGATCACCTGCCCGTATCCACCTTGGCGACCCATAAAGGATACGCGCCCAGGTGCGGTGGCAATGACCGGCGTACCTGTCGGCGCAGCCAAGTCAATTCCATTATGAGGACGCATCCCTCCATACACAGGATGTCGCCGATTCCCAAAGCGAGACGTTAAGCGGGCACTAAGCACGGGCAACCGCAACGTGCCTAGCAGGGTGTCGCTTTTGAAAAGAGCTACGTCCCCCTTTTGGGTGACCGGCCATATGACCTCCAAGGGCTCTGCCTGATCAGGCAGAGCGGCATAACTGAGGCGTGGTGGCCCAACACGGGTGCCGTCCTGGCGTCGATCTTCCTCCCACACTAATTGAATACGTTCACTGCCAGAAAACTCCAGCGGCGCTGCGATAAACTCGCTGAGCAGTGTTTCCAGTTTAGTGGCGAAACGCGTTGGGACACCTTCTGCTGCCAAGGCCTCGTAGAGGGTGGTATCAATGACGACATCACGCCCAAAGGTTAGGGTATCAACGCTATCGAGCGGTAATGTGCCTTCTTGCTCGCTAGCCGCCTGTAACCTGACAGGGCTAAGTTCAGACGGCGGCAATGACAGGTGCGTTTGCCAATTGGCTTCGGCTAGCAAGGGGTACAAGCCCACCAAGCCTAGTAACCACCAGCGCTGCATCACTGGCCATCCTCTTCCCCAGAGATCTCCGCTACTTCACTCTCAACGGCATCAATCAGCTCTTGCATACCAAAGGGGTCTAAAGGCTCGCCATTGACAAAAAAGGTGGGTGTTTGGCGAATCTGATTGGCTCTGACATCCGCCATGTCTTGGTCAATCACCGCCTGCACCTCAGCAGAAGTCAGTTGCTCTTCGGCAGCCGCTAAATCAAGGCCCCCTTGGCTCGCGATATCGAGGATAGCGGATTCATCAAAACTGCCATGTGAAGCCCATTGATCCTGGCGAGCCAGCAGCCTCTCAAGTACCGGTTCAAAGACGCCCTGACGACGAGCGACTTCTAATACCCGAATGGCCTTATCAGATACGTCGCCGTGGAAAGGAGTGTAGCGCACGATGAGCCGCACTTTTTCTGGGTAGGTTTCCAGAATACTTTTTGTCAGGGGGTAGAAAGCACGGCAGGCTTCGCAAGCCGGATCGAAGAATTCCACAATCGTCACCGGCGCGTCTTCTCGCCCCAAGATGGGGGAGTGTGAGCGCACCAAGGAGTCCTCTGCCTGGACACCGCTCTCCTTTGCTGCCTGAGCTTGCATGCCTAAGAGGGCAGGTTTCGATACGGCGACGATTGCAGCGGTCAGCATTAACGTACCGGCCAATATAAAAGACGCTTTTTTGAACATGTTTCTCTCTCTGTCTCAACGATGGGGTGGAAAAGTAGGGTTGAAAAATAAGCCAATCGCTATGAGAGTAAGCCGCTCGCTACCTACCTGAGCCGGGAGTCGGCCTCGGTCTGTCACTCGTGCCCATATAGATCGGCATTTTGATGCGCGTGGTCACTATGCTCAAACTCTAGGCTGGAATGAGCAATACTGAAGCGCATTTTAAGCTGCTCCTTGATCTCTGCTTTGACGGATTCAAGCTGCTGCCAGCCGGTTTCTGTCAGAACCACGTGGCAGTCAAGGGCTGCCATGTTTTCCTGCATCTGCCATAGATGCACATGGTGAATATCCTGGACTCCCTCGATATTTCGGACGGTCTCAACCACTGCCTGCCCGTCAATGTCCGGGGGAGATCCCAGCATTAGCGTACGGATAGGGCCACCAATTTCAGAGAAGGCAAGGTAAAGAATATATAGCGCAATCCCTATCGTGATCGCGGGGTCTACCCAGCGCATGTCGTACAGTAAAATAAGCGAACCACCGACAATCACAGCGATGGAGGCAAACGCATCCGATAAGTTATGCAGAAAAAGAGCGCGGATATTGACACTCTCTTTTTGCATTGACCACGTGAGCATAGCGGTAAGAGCATCGACGACAAGCGCAACGCTACCAATAATCACGATCGTCCATCCCTCTATCTCAGGGGGATCGATCATCCGCATAGCGCCTTCGTAAATCAGGTAGACGCCAACAATAATGAGGGTGGTGTAATTGATGAGTGCTGCCACTATCTCGATGCGGCCATAGCCAAAGGTCATATGCGCATCGGCAGGCCGTCTGGCGATTTTACGAGCAGCAAAGGCAATGACTAACGCTGCCATGTCTGAAAAGTTATGTAACGCATCAGCGATCAGCGATAGGCTTCCCGCCATAATGCCACCGACAATTTGAGCGATGGTTAAGAGCCCATTGGCCCAAATGGAGATGCTGACGCGCCGGTCGCCAGAGGCAGGATCAATGTGGGGATGATCATGATGATGTCCCATCTGTTACCCTCTCTCGAATTATCTGTGCTTGGTACTATAAAACCTCTAGCAACTAAAGCTTCAACCCTTGAGCATTGTCTATTTGCACCCCTGGATTGGAAAGCACGTTCCTAGCTCCCAAGCGAGCCTTTGTGTGCTGGGCCGAAGGTGATCATGTTTTAGGTGCGGGGCTTAATCCACTTCAACCGGGAACGTCCAATCCACCATGGGTAGATTCATTTATTTTGTCGAGGCGCACCTTGTCTGGTTTGTAATCGTCGTCGCGGGGGTAGGTTTACTCTTTCCGGCCACCGGAATAATGCTTGAGTTCGCGATTGGGCCATTACTAGCATTACTGATGTTGATCATCAGCCTCACATTTGATGCGCATGCAGTGCGCATCGTGTTACGTAAGCCGTCACGGCAGTTGTTGGCATTGGGGCTGGTCTATGGGCCAATGTCGATTGCCGGGTGGCTAACGGGCCGTCTATTTTTTGGAAGCGGCCCGCTGGCTGCTGGCCAAACCTTGCTCGGCACTCTGCCGACGGATGTGTCCTCTCCTCTTTTGGTACTGATGGCGAAAGGCAATGTGGCGCTTGCCGCTGTTTTCAACGCAGTCAACACTGCGTTATGTCCGTTTATTGTTCCCTTCCTGTTTTTATGGCTTACCGGCCTCCAGTTAGACGTGCCACTTGGATCAATTATTCTTGAATTAACACTAATCGTGCTTGTTCCTACCGTGATTGGGGTCAGCTTGCGGACAAGGTTCTCAGCTTTCTTTGCACGGCATGATTCAGCGTATGCAGGGATAGGGTCAATTTTGTATCTGCTGATCCTACTCGCCGTGGTTGGGCCGAATGCCTCCACGATCATTGGCTATGGTTGGTATGCGTTTGTGATTGCGGGGGCGGCCCTGTGCCTCAATTTGATGGGGTACCTGGTAGGTATGTCCTCACGGTTACTCACTTCCGATCGCAAAGAGGTGATTACCTATCTTTTCACGGTCAGTAAAAAGGAATTCAGCATCGCCGCAGCGTTTGTCGCTGCTTCCGGTTTGCCATCAGAAATTGCGATTCCAGCCGCTTTTTTTGCCGTGATTCAAATGATCACTTCGCCCATCGCAGCGAAGATCCTCGCCCGCCACTGAAGGGATGGCCGTATCGGCTCTCCGTCAGAAGAGCAACCTGCATACGGTGTGTACAGGTTACTCTTACCGACAAAAAAGCCACCGCCTACTTATAAAGGGTATCCGTAATATCTGGTTGATCTCTGGGCATCATGGGGAGGTAACAACTCCCCACTTCGTCGGATTTCTTGGTTGATATGTCTCTCAGGCCATTAAGGTACCTACAAAGCCTGGAACGTGTATGGACAATGGCACTTACATGGCTTGGAGAGAGGGCAAGGCCAAGCTAAATGCATAGCCACTTTCTCGCCCGGACCAAAACCGACTATCTCGGTCCAGCCCGCTCAATCAACTCATCTTATAATGGGGTCAGTATTCTCCGAACCAGTGAGACAGCGCTGTGTCTCGACTGTAATGTGTACCAACGACGGGCACTGAGCCTGAATACGCTGCTTATAGAAGGCAGGCGACTCGGGAGCATGCGAAACGATCGAGACAATGGCGGCGTGAATATTTGGGCCAATGGCCCAGAGATGCAGATCGCTGATGCGTACATCGTCATTCTCGATGGATTTTCTGACCTCGTGCTCCAAGTCGCTGCACTGTTGATCAAGCAGCACGCGGGAGGTGTCCTTCAATAGATGCCATGACCAGCGAGTGATGAGTAACGCACCGACGATCCCCATGATCGGGTCCATCCAGTTCCAGCCCGCATACTTTCCGGCCAGCAAGGCAGCAATCGCCAACACCGAAGTTAAGGCATCGGCAAGTACGTGGAAGTAAGCCGCTCGACGGTTATGATCATGATGCTCATGCCCATGCCCATGCCCATGGTCTTCCCCACCTAGTATCCAGGCTGATACTCCATTGACGATCAAGCCGATGACGGCGACGAATATAGCTCCATTAAACGAAATGTCGACCGGGTGGATGAATCGGTCAATACTTTCGATCACCATATACAGGGCGAAGCCTGCCAGTAGGACCGCACCAGTGAAACCGCCTAGCGCATTGACCTTCCCAGTGCCAAATGAGAACTGTGTATTGCCTGCATTGCGGCGAGCGTATGCATAGGCGAAGGCTGCAATACCCAGAGCCACAGCATGAGAGCCCATGTGAAGGCCATCGGCCAAGAGGGCCATCGAACCGTATAGGACGCCGGCCAGAATTTCCCACACCATCATGACGACAGTTAGAGCGACGACGATCAGTGAGCGTATTTCACCGGATTTTTTACGGTCTTGACCAAAAACATGATTGTGTTGCCATTCTTCGAGCCTGTGACCATGCATCCTGCGGTACTCCGAGTTGATAAAAATTATGGTCAGAACGACCAATGAAGGTGGTGGCGATTGATGGCAAAGCTCTGCTTAAGGCTTCGGCTCCGTGATGTTCTACTTGAGGTAGGACTTGATGACCTGCAGCACCGCTTCCAAGTCTTGTTGTCGCTGTTCCAGCTCAGGTTCCTTGACGACGTGATCAGTCAAGTGCCCCTCAATGATCGTTGCCATCAGTCCATTGACCGCCCCGCGAATCGCCGCGATCTGTTGCAGCACGGCCGTGCAATCGCCTTCCTCATCAAGCTGCCTTTCCAATGCGGCCGTCTGCCCCTGAATGCGACGAACGCGGGTTAATAACTTCGATTTGTCTTTGATCGTATGCATGCGGCTATCTCTTATGAAGCTAGAACTATACTGGAGGATAGTATATTACATATAATAGGGGGCAGTATAAATGTTGGCAAGAGAAAAGAGGTAGGTGAAGCTCGCCAGCGTGACACGCGGCAGCCGTAAAAAGAGCGCCGCATGTCCGAAATGATCTTGGCCAAAAAAGAGGCGCAGTGGCAATGGTTGGCGTTGCAGTAGCAACGTTAATCATAGCAATGGTGAAAATTGCTAATTCTGGCTGACACACAACAGACTCATAGGAAAAGGAGACAGTCATTGGTAACCAACTAAAAGCGTTTTTAATTGCCGTCCCTGTTGCAATTGGAATCCAAGGTGCCCTGATTTTGTACATGGTTGCGACGTTGGGAGAGCAAGCAAATATAGGGCTACTCGCACCCGTAGGGATAGTAACCGGCTTGCTGTCTTACCTCACGATTCGCAAGCACCTTGATAATCGAAACTGATCTAGGAAAACATGGCCATGATCTCAAATGAAGCGCGTGCCGAGCTTCGCCAGCGCACTCTGTTTAACCACCTAGAGCCGGAAGCGCAGCAGCAGGCGGTCGATCAGCTGCTGAATGGTGAAAGCTGGGACAAGGTAGCCCAACGGGTCAATGATTGGGTTGCCGAGGCGGACTGGGAGACTCGATGCGAAACCAAAGAGGCGGCGAGTCAAGAACGAGATTACGAGTGATCTACTGATGCAGTATGCTCTACAAAAATTAGGAGGAAAACATGTCTCGACACGGGTTTCATAACGTACTTAACTCACCCAGCGACGAGGAGGAAGGCTTCCTCGATCTGCTCGGCTACGACATATACGATTGGATTGCGAGGGGTGTCGCTGGATATGACGAGCCCCTGGAAACGTATTTCTTCAACCTGGATGGCATTTGGATTTTTGGCACCACTCACGAGGAAATAACGACCGTCTCGGAGCTTCAAGGCACCCTGTCGGCCATCTTCCGTGGCGCAGCGCTTCCCTTTAACATGGAAGGACTTTTGCGCATAGCAGAGGACTTTGAAACCGAGGAAGGCATTTTGACGCCGGGGGAGGCCGCCATGATGTCCGCGGGGCTCCCTCAAGACTACCTCGACAACCATCTCAAGCTGGCCAAGACGTTTCGCGATCAATAACCCGTACAGTGAGGTCGACCCATCAACATCGTAGAAAGCTGGCTACTGTTCACCACTAGCGGAAGCGATCGCCGGCACGCGGAGGCGCTGGCGCTCCTGAATCATGACCTCGGGAGCAAGTACCGCCTCAACAGGCTTTACGAATGGCGGGCCGGCACCTACCCGGTTCCTCCTCACGTCCAGGCCTACATGATGCGTGCCACTATCGCCAACGCGATCGAGGAGGAGGGGGGCACGCTGCCAGTAGACGCAGAGGAATTCGCCGAACGCCTCGTGAGCCGACTTCTCCCCCCGCCAAGGAAGAAGGGCCGCGAATAGGCAGCCTCGGGGAGGAGCCTTGGATTGCCAGGCCTCACCCCATCTTAATTTCTGGTATTTCATTCCAAGAGGTCAGAAACCGCGGTGTCTGCCGTGTATCCCTCTGCCTCCATCGTTCGTTCTTCCTCATGCCCCCAAGCGTGACCGCGCCGCGGCCAAACTCACGGTTGAGCGCATCCATCACCCCCATTAGCTTTGCCGACTGCTGACGCCTCTCTTCAGTCTCCTGGGTGTCCAGCATATCGATCTGCAACCCATCACGGTCGGCCAGGTCAACCATCATGACGCCTGCCTTGGCGTACTGATAACCTCGGCGATAGATCATCTCCAGGGCACGCTGGGCCGCGGCTACTATTACCCGGCTATCATCTGTTGGCATCGGCAGTGGCAGGGTAAGGCTGGGGTAGTCCTGAGGAAGATCACTGCGGAACCTTGGTGTCGAGAGAAAGACCATGATGGCCTGTGCCACCGACTGCTGGCGCCGCACCTTCTCCGCGCCAGCCTGGGCATGCGATCGCACCGCCTCGCGCAGATCCTCCATGTTGCTGGTTGCCTGCCCGAAAGTGCGACTGGTCATGATGTTCTGACGTTTATGGTCGATGTCATCAAGCCGGATCACATCAACCCCACGTAGCTCCCAAACGGTACGCTCGAGCACCACTCCAAAGCCCTTGCGGATCTCCCTTGGCTCCGCGTTGCGAAGATCCAATGCGGTGCGGATACGCATACGCTCCAGCTTCTCACCCGTTCGCTTGGCCACGCCCCACAGGTCGGTTATGTGCATGCGCTCCAGGTGGCCAAGTGTAGCGGGATGATCAGCCTCAAGGACACAGACCCCTTTGAAGGCAGGCTGCTTTTTGGCAATGCCGGTGGCCACCTTCGCGAGGGTGCGAGACGGCGCCACCCCGATCGACACAGGTATCCCGGTCGAGCGCTGGACCACATGCCGTAGTTCAGTTATATGCGCTTGCAGCTCATCGGTAGACAGTCCTGACAAGTCAATGAATTGCTCGTCAATTGAGTACACCGATATTGGGCCGGTATGGGCCTGCATGGTGGACACAACCCGTCGCGACATCTCGCCAAACAGGGCATAGGCCGAGCTAAGCAGCACTGTCTGTCGACGGACATCAGGGGAGAGCTGGAAGGCGGGCAAGCCATTAGGCACGCCAAGGGCTTTCAACTCATTTGACCGCGCCACGATACATCCGCCACCCCCCGCCAAGACCCCGACTGGGCGACCGCGTAGCTCCGGCATGAAGACACGAAAGCAGCTGACGTAAAAGTTGTTGCAATCACAGTGGCCAATCATCACACCCCCTGCGGCGATGCGTATGAACGTTGTGAATGACGACTCCCCAAGTCTCGCAATCGGTTCCACTGAGAGCGATCGGCTGATAGGCCGGGTTACCTGACAATAACGCTGGCTGGCTCTGCCATTTGCCAAGTTTCTTGCAGGTAAGCTCACCATCCAGACACACCACGATAATGTCACCATCCAGTGGCTCAAGCGAGCGATCAACAATGAGCAAATCTCCATCCAGGATGTGGAATTTTTCTAAGCTGTCCCCCTTTGCACGGCAGAAATAGGTGGCGCTCGGACGTGGGATAAGGTGATCGGTAAGGTCGAGGATGCGGTCAACCTCGGCCTCTGCATGTATCGGAAAACCAGCCCTGACCTCACCGGCCATCAAAGGGAGCAAATGGCGTGAACGGTCAGAAGACTGCCCCAATATGACAATGGCCTCAGCCTGCTGACCGCTTTCGTAGGCTGGCCTTTCAAATCGTGGTGTATAAAGCATAGCCCCTCCTTTTTACTGTATTTGTGTACAGTATCGAAGAAGAGTAAACCTCTCTGCAAGTAGTCATCGCTTTTTATCAGCTTTGGCCTTACTTCTTGAAGAGACCTGTAAACCAAGCCGAGGTGACTGTATCGTTGATTTATATCCGCGATCCCGTCTGACCACGTTGGTATCATTGCGAAATGCTTTGCAATAACGACGAATGATCAACTCATCTCGAAGCTGACCTCTTTGAGCCCCTGACTAACGGCGACTACTTTATGCAACAGCTCACCACTATCGAGCAAGGCGGTTTGCTTCCCACTGTAATTCACGCCGACTAATCCCTTTACCAGGGTAGAGCTATCGAGCACGCTCCCACAGCACGGCCTCTCTTGTGGCAATTACATGAAAAACAGCGCAAAAATCCCTTACGGCATACGCAATAACAGGTTGGTGCATATCAGCCAGCTCACAAGGGCCGAACGCGGTGGCCGTTGCGGCTGTGTCTGTCCTGAATGCAGAACACCGCTTGAAGCGAGAATGGGGGATATTGTCCGTCACTATTTCGCACATGCCAGAGGGACCCGACCATGCGCTGGGGGCACTGAAACAGGAATACATCTAGCCGCAAAGCAGTTGATCGCAGACCGAAAGGAAATACCCATTCCTCTGCTTCAGGCGGTACTTGAGGCGAAGGATAGCCTTGGCTACAAGCACACCGAATCTAAGGTCATTTTCCCAGGCCACGATCGGCAGCCGGTGGATGACACAAAACTTGAGTTCAGCTTGGGGGACATCCGCCCTGACCTTATCGTGAGCTTGGGTCAGATAGAAATCCTAGTCGAGGTGGCCGTAACCCATTTCATCGACGCGGAAAAGCAGCAGCGGCTTGAGTCCCGTGGCCAGCGCTGCATCGAAATCGACCTGGGGGACATACCACGGAATCTAACACCGGCCGATCTCGAAGAGCATGTATTTAACTATCAACGGGCCTACTGGATCGTAAATCCCAAGATCGAAGCGGAGCAGGAAAAGCTACGCCCAAGACTCCAGCAGCAGATCGAGAAGGCCAACAAACGAATAGCACAGGCGAATATCGCAAGGGAACAAGAGGAGCAGCGTCAACGTGAACAACATGCCCGGATGGAAGCTTATTTTAAAGTTCAGGAACAGAAACACGCTGAATTAAAACGCCAACGGGAGGAGGAGCAGCGTCGGGCGAAAGAAAAAGCGACCGAGCAGGCCGAAAACCGACGACGCGAAGCCGAGGTTGCACGTCAACTCGAAGCTAAAGCCGAGCGGCATCGGCAACAGAAAACTTGGGAGCAAGAGCGTCAGCAACTCGATCTTCATGAGATGCGCCATCTCGCCATGGAACTTTTCGCGTCCTGTCAGCGTATTCATGCCAGGTCTGGCAAGGTGGCCACATCAACACGGTTCTGCTTGCCGATGGCCCGGCACAACCTCGAACGAGATATTCACAAAATGGACCTGGAAGCCATTCCTACCGCGGTTGAAACACGCACAGAATATGACTGGATGTTCGGGGTGCCGTCTCGTGAGTGGAAACTCGTGGCCTTGCTAGGCGTCGTCTATACCCGTGAGAACATCCATAGCCGCTATTGGATCTCAATCCAAGCCATTGAGCGCTGCCTCAGGGAGTTCGGATATCAGCCAGTTGTCGCTCTTCAGCGTGCAGATCAGTTGCTGAATACTGCTCGTTACTACCAGGTTCTCTCAGATGATCCTGCATTAATGACACTGGAACTGCTTCCAAGGCCCCTGGACGCGATTGCAGAATTCGTTGGCGAATTGAGCAACTTCAATATGATTCATCTGCTAGCTGCCAAGCTAGATGAACTTGCGTTCATACCCAAGCCTGCTAACAGCTGGCGCTCATGACATCAGCACCAACTCAAGCAGAGAGTAGATAATTTTGCCTTGGCCTAGGCGTCCGCGATGACTTTGAGCAGGGTGCCACCAGAATTAGCCTTTTCCACCAGCGCATCCTTGACCAGCCAATACTCGGTGAACACTTGCCAAATGAGCTGTATGTAGGCGAGGAAATGGTTCACCACCAGCTCTATGATCTGTTGACGATCTTCCGATTCGGCCATACTTGAGGTGACGCTTGCTTGCGCGCGATACACCAGTTATCCCTAGCAACACAGCTCAATGCGATTCACTCGGAGGGAGGAGACATGTGTAGTCGATATGAGGCGCCTGATGCCGATCAGCTGTTGCATGACTTTAAAGTTACGCCAGACCAAGAGATGCAAAGCGAACTCTGGCCAGGGTATTCCGGCCCGTTTCTACGTGCGCCACAATCGAGCGACTCCCATGACGAGGCAGCTCCCCCGTTAGAGGCACTGGTTGGAATATTTGGCCTACTGCCGTTTTGGGCGAAGGACACTAAGCTGGCGAGGAGAACTTATAACGCGAGGACAGAAACGGTCGCAAGAAAGCCATCATTCCGTTCTGCATGGCGTCTGGGGCAACATTGCATCATTCCCGCAAAGGCGATCTACGAACCTGATTGGCGCTCCGGGAAAGCGATTCCGACTCGTATCACTCGGGCAGATGGAGGGCTCATGAGCATTGCAGGTCTCTGGGAGCGCTGGATCAACCATGACGGTGAAACCGTGTATAGCTATTCGATGCTCACGATCAACGCCGACGACCACACCATGATGAAAAACTACCATCGCCAGGGCAGTGAGAAGAGAATGGTAGTCATCTTGCCGAATGGGGCGCTCAAGGACTGGCTGACCGCGCCAGCAGCCGAAAGCATGGCATTCATGAGGCAATACCCTGCTCACCGGCTACAAGCTGAGCCAATGCCGAAAGAATCCGGTCTCCGCTAGAACAGGCATGCATCGCAAACCGCCAAAGTAGCTTTTAACTCAAAGCGCTTGCTTGTAAAGGCTAGTCAGGAATTTTTCAATTGTATCAATCGTAGAGTCAATAAAGGCTCTCTCAACCGTAATTTGATTATTCCAGCTATAAGATAGACCGCTTGTATCACGAATTATCACTTCAAGTGATGTGAGTTCTGCAGGTGGCTCGCTTCTTTTGACATAGCCTTCTTCGTGGACAATCAGGTTTCTAACCTTGTTAAATTTCATAAGATCCACCCAATAGCCGTTCATGCCATCGGACTGAAAATCTAGTCCAGCAATTTTCGAGAGATAAATCCTCGAGCCTTCCACTCCACTCTTCTGCAGGTCTGCCAGTGAGATCGGGAGATCATCTTTTTTCTTCAACCTTTTGCAAAGCATGACCATTTGCTTTTCAAGGAAAGAATATAAGGAAACTACGGTAGACCTTCTGAATGTCCCAACGAATACGTTTTCTATTTGCGAAACATCATCAGAAAGAAATTCCATTATTTCTTGATATTCATGCTCATCTCGACCGAAGTTTTCACGCGGCAAATCATAGGAATTGATAAGCGCTTGTTTATCACTATGGAATTTGCTGTCCAGCTCATCAGTGTATTTACGAAAATCCTCTAATCTATCGATACAAGCATTGATGACAAGAGCTTGCATCGCGCTTTTCGATAAACCATTTCTCAAGCTGTTGGGCATAAGGAACCTCTATCAGTTTTTTTCGTTTGGCCATCCCGCTATCCCCCGCCAAGGGCGGATAGAGGAGATTGAATACACAGAGCGCTCATCCTGGCCCTGAAATGTGTCGACACGCTCTACCTCGTGACCTACTGCCAAGGGCCTGCCCTTGAAGTCGATAATAGTTGCTGTCGGATCATCGTTACCCCACTCAGCCTGAAACCATCGATGTTCCCCTGTCATGTCTATTAGCACAAAAGGGTAGAGTGTCAGCCGCTCTTTCTCGTCTGCGCGCTCTTTAGCATAGCCATACATCTCGTCTGACCACAGTCGGCCATCCTGGCAAATGAGCGCTACCAAACGCATAACGCTTTTACGATCGGCCGTATATTCGAGGTCAATCTTTACTGGCTGGTTACTTGTAACTATCGTCTCTTCCGGGCTCGTATCATTCAGTGCCATTTCTATCGGTCTCAGCCTTTCGTCTTTGGAATCTTTATCCCGTCCAGCTTGTAGTGCTCACCTAGCTCAATGGCGCGGCGCACCGACTCGAATACGGGCTTGCGAACAGGACGGTACCGTGTCGAGCCAGGCGAGGCGAACCAACCCTTCACCGTCTCCACGCTGTACCCAGTCAGGGTGGCCACATGATTCTGGTTCAAGCCATGCCGCTCCATAAGCTGACGGAGAGCTTCATTCGTCGGTTTCTCGGAAGTGCTCATTAATATCTCTCTATATATCGCTACTGGTGCCTACCAGCAACGTTCGTTCATATATGGCGCCTTACAGCGCATCTAAGGTGGAGACTACGCTTCAAGGCCCCAGCAGCGCCTAGCGCGATCCCTGGCTCTCTCCTGTGTGTGCGCTTCAGGAAGAGCAGGGGAGCTGTCCTGGTTGAAGTGCGCCAACAAGTCGCCAAACAGCGTGGAGTCTCGTAGGTCGAGGTCGATGCCTACCAGCCCATCGACTGCTTGGTGAATCTCCATGACAGACCAAGGCTCCAGCTGAGCTATGCACTCATTGTCGCGAATAAGACGCTGGATCTCAGGATGCTCCTTGATCGTCTCGATCTGCACGGTTGATGCCCTGAGGTTCGCCATGTGGCCTCCAATTTAATAGGTACTGCTGATAGTTTAATGTGCAATGCACACGACTGCAATGTTTGTAAGTCTTCTGTAATAACAATCAATACCCCATGCAGTCTCGCTTTTAAGGCTGTTTATTGCTCGCTCAGGCTGATTAACAGAAGCTATAAAAGTGTGCGTTTAGCTTGAAAAAGTGTGCATTGCACATTATTATAAAGGTCATCAGCTACACGACCTTGAGACATACCATGAACCTAGCGATCAACCTCGACACCGACACCGCTATGCCGGCTTCATTCGAGCCTGCTTCTACCTCTCTGCCCGAGCGCGTTCGCCAGGCCATCGATCTCCTGAAAACTATTATTACCGAGCAACCTACCTCGCTTGTGCTCGCCTATGAATCGCCCCGGGTTCCGTAGACACCTCCAGGCCTTATACTGAAGGCAGTTAGGAGGACTCATGAGCCGTCAACGATATACCGAAGAATTCAAGATCGAAGCCGTCAAGCAAGTCACAGAACGGGGCCATCCCGTCGCCGAGGTCGCAGCTCGGTTGGGCGTGTCCGGCCATAGTTTGTACCAGTGGCTCAAGCGCTATACCAAGCCTGCAGAACAACGCCAGCAGGACGATGACCTTCAAGCTGAGAATCGGCGATTAAAGGCGGAGCTGAAACGTGTATCAGAAGAGCGAGATATACTAAAAAAGGCCACCGCGTACTTCGCCAGGGAGTCCGACTGAGGTACGCGTTCATTCAGGACCATGCGAATCAGTATCCGGTGCGCCGGTTGTGTAGCATGATGGACGTGCACCCCAGCGGTTATTATGCCTGGTGCCGTAACGCCATGTCTGACCGGGCACGAGACGACCAGCGCCTACTGGGGCTGATCAAGCACGCCTGGCTTGAGAGTGGCGGTGTATACGGTTATCGCAAGATTCACCAGGACCTGCGAGAGATCGGTGAAGTCTGTGGCAAGCATCGAGTGGCCCGTCTGATGCGTGAGGAAGGACTACGTTCACAAACCGGTTATCGGCGACGGCCGGGCCGCTATGGCGGCAAGCCAGCGGTAGTATCACCTAACCACCTGAATCGTCAGTTTGACGTAACGGCACCCAACGTTGCATGGGTCACCGACATCACTTACATCCGCACTTACGAGGGCTGGCTCTACTTGTCGGTGGTGATCGACCTGTTCTCTCGGCAGGTGGTGGGATGGTCAATGAAGCCTCGCATGACGACAGATCTGGCACTGGATGCCTTGCTGTCCGCCGTCTGGCGGAGGAAGCCCCAAAAGCCCGTCATGATTCATTCGGATAGGGTAGTCAGTTCAGCAGCTCGGATTGGCAAAGTTTTTTGAAGGCCAATCATCTGGAGGGCAGCATGAGCCGCCGGGGCAACTGTCACGACAATGCTGTTGCTGAAAGCTTCTTCCAGCTCCTCAAGCGAGAGCGAATCAAGCAGCGTATCTATCCAACCCGAGAGGCTGCTAAAAGCGATGTGTTCGCTTACATTGAAATGTTCTACAACCCAAGACGCCGCCACGGCACGAGTGATGACGTGTCACCCGTTGAGTACGAACGGCGGTATTTCCAGAGCCTGACGGGTGTCTAGAAGACCCGGGGCGATTCAGATTTATCTTCGAGTAGATATTGTTACTTAATAGCAATCATCCTAAGTCGTAAAGCATTGCCAATCACGCTCACTGAAGAGAGTGACATCGCCGCCGCCGCGATAATCGGTGATAACAGCATACCTGTGAAGGGGTACAAAATCCCTGCGGCAATGGGGATGCCTGCCGCGTTGTAAGCAAAGGCAAAAAAGAGATTTTGGCGAATATTACGCATGGTGGCTTTTGAGAGCTTATGCGCCGTGGCAATACCGGTAAGATCTCCTCGCAGTAGAGTAACCCCAGCGCTTTCTATCGCCACATCGGTGCCGGTTCCCATGGCAATGCCGACATCCGCTGTAGCCAGCGCAGGTGCATCGTTCACGCCGTCGCCGGCCATGACAACAATGCGCCCTTCATCACGGAGACGCTGAATCACTCGGCCTTTATCCTCTGGAAGCACTTCAGCTTCGACCTCATCAATGCCTAGCCGACGTGCCACAGCGTTGGCGGAGGTGCGATTATCGCCTGTCAGCATCACCACTCGAATGCCGTCAGCCTGGAGTGAACGAATGGCTTCTTCGGTGGTTTCCTTGACCGGATCGGCAATGGCGAGCAGCCCAGCTAAATTCCCGTCGATGCTCGCAAAGATGACAGTAGCACCGTCGCTGCGCAATTGATCGGCATGTGTGTCTTGAGACTGGGTGTTAACGCCCTCGCTTTCCATCAATAGCCGGTTGCCCAGGGCAATACGCTTGCCATCTATCTGGCCTATAACGCCCATGCCATTGGGAGCCTCGAAGTCCAACGCTTCTGTTAATTTTACCTCTGCCTCTTTAGCCTTTTCGACTATTGCATGGGCCAAGGGGTGCTCGCTGCCTCGCTCAAGACTAGCTGCCAAGCGCAAAAGCTCCGATTCAGCAATGCCTTCAGTGAGAATCAACTCGGTCACTCGTGGTTTGCCTTCGGTAAGCGTGCCGGTTTTGTCGACGACGACGGTGTCGACCTTCTCTAGACGTTCAAGAGCTTCGGCATCGCGAATCAACACGCCTAACTGGGCACCGCGCCCTACACCGACCATAATTGACATGGGGGTAGCAAGACCTAGCGCGCACGGGCAGGCAATGATCAGAACACTAACCGCCGCAATAAGGCCAAACGCCATCGGCGGGGTAGGGCCCCACAATGACCAGGCGATGAAAGCCACAACAGCAATGAGAATAACGACGGGTACAAAGATGCTGGCGACTTTGTCGGCAAGCCCTTGAATGGGTGCGCGGCTGCGCTGGGCGCTGGCGACCATTTGCACAATCTGCGACAGCATCGTGTCCTGGCCCACCTTGTCAGCGCGCATGACAAAGGATCCTTGACCATTGATGCTGCCGCCAATGACGCCATCGCCGACTTCCTTTTTCACCGCTAGTGGTTCACCGGTAACCATGGATTCGTCAACGTTGGAGCGACCTTCCATCACTTCGCCATCTAATGGCACCTTATCGCCGGGGCGCACCCGGAGACGATCCCCTACCTGAACCTGGTCAAGAGAGATATCTTCCTCATTGCCCTGATCATCAAGGCGTCGAGCGGTAGCAGGCGCCAAGTCGAGCAGAGCACGAATAGCGCCAGAGGTTTTTTCACGAGCGCGTAGCTCTAATACTTGTCCCAGTAAAACTAAAACGACAATCACTGCCGCTGCTTCGAAATAAACGGCCACCGAACCATCGGCTTGACGGAAGGCGTCGGGAAAGATGCCCGGTGTGAGGGTGGCCAGCAAACTGTAGAGCAACGCGGTGCCGGTACCGATCGCGATTAGCGTGAACATATTAAGGCTGCGATGCACTAGCGAACGCCATCCGCGTACAAAGAATGGCCAACCTGCCCAGACGACTACCGGCGTTGCCAGCAGCAGTTGAATCCAGTTAGAGGTTTGCTGGGAAATAAAATGCATAAGGCCAAACACGTGGCCACCCATTTCTAGGGCAAACACGGGGAGGGTCAGTACTAGGCCGATCCAGAAACGCCTGGTCATGTCCTTGAGTTCGTCCGAAGGGCCGGTGTCAGCAGAGACGGTCTCAGGTTCCAGCGCCATGCCACAGATTGGACAGTCGCCTGGGCCTTCTCGTCGAACTTCTGGGTGCATCGGGCAAGTATAAATAGACCCCGAGGGTACTGACGCTTGTGACTGTTTGCTTGGCTCAAGATACGCATCAGGCTTGGCAATAAACTTTTCCTGACACTTTTCTGAGCAGAAGTACCAAGTCTTACCCGCGTGATCGGCACGGTGGCGGGAGGTATGGGGATCAACGTCCATGCCACAAACAGGGTCTTTCACCTTTGTCTCGTTATGGTCTTCAGACATCGTTCATTCTCCCCGTTTGGCGAACAAGGCGCATGGCTTCGTGCTCTTCAAGTGCTAAAAGGGAATCTAAGAGCTCTTTAGCCTCAGGAATTTCCGCTTTGCCAACGAGGGTTCGATAAAGGTTTATCGTTTGTTCATGGAAATCAAAAACCTCTCGGCAAATGTCGTCAACACTTAGCGTGGAATAGGGCGCATCGCAGGTACGATGCGTACGGATAGGTTTATGCTCCAAATAGTCATAAACGTAGGTTTTTAATGCTTTCGCGTCAGCAGTCTGTTCAAAGCGCGCCACAACGCGCTGCATTTCCGCTTCCTGTGCAGCTAAGTAATTGAGCAACATGCGAGCGCGCTCTTCTTCGTGTATATCGGCGCAATGAGCAAGGCAAGCTGCAAGATGCTCGTGTAACTGACGGGTCCAATCGATCAATTCACCAAAGGTTCTAACGTCCATTTGGTACCTCCTATAACGCTATTAACGTTAATGAGTGTGAGAGTGCTCGCTATCGTTTGAAGCGTCGCGTTTGGATAGGAAAATCCATTCGCCGAGTAAAAGAGTAGCCATTACTACGCCAGCAACGATGAGCACCATGGGGTCCGAGATGGCTTTTACCCATAAAAAGCCGATTAACACGACAGCATCTAGTAGTATGGCAATGCTAGGAATAACAGGATTAGCCCCCACTCTGTCCTTGAGATGACGAAGCACACCCCAGTGGATGGCCATATCCATGATCAGGTAGAAAATGATGCCTAATGCTGCGATGCGGCTCAGGTCAAAAAAAGCGGTGAGCACTAAGCCAAATACGATGGTGTACACCAGTGTATGCTTTTGTACACTGCCGGGCATGTGGAAATGGCGGTGAGGAACCAGCTTCATTTCTGTCAGCATGGCGAGCATGCGTGAAACGGCAAAGACGCTGGCGATGATACCGCCCGCCGTTGCCAACATGGCGAGAATGACGGTAAACGCAACTGCCGCTTCACCCAGTGCGGGACGGGCAGCGGCGGCCAGGGAGTAGTCTTGGGTTTCGATAATTTCAGGCAAAGATAGGTTGCTGGCAACGGCAAAACCGACAAGGGCATAGATCACCACGCATAGCGCAATCGAGATCGTGATAGCTTTGCCAAGATTCCGCTTAGGATCTTTAAGCTCCGAACCACTATTGGTAATCGTCGTGAAGCCTTTAAATGCCAGTATGCCGAGCGCCGTAGCACCTAAAAAGCCCGTTATCGTAGGCGTAGGTGCATCGTTGCCAGCACCCATTTCGATGGAGTCGGCAATAAACACGCCGACAATACCAAACACTATAATGCCACCTATTTTGATAAATCCGAGCACCGAGGCGACGGTCTCGATCAAGCGGTTGGCGGATAAATTGATCAAAAAGGCTATTAGCAGTAAACCAACCCCGAGTAGGGGCACAAATAGTGAACGATCCCCCAGGTCAAACAACTCAAGCGTGTAGGAACCAAACGTTCTCGCCAAAAAACTCTGTGCGATCACCATGGAAAAATACATCAGGAGGGCATGAAAGGCGGTGGGAAGCGTCGGGCCATACGCTTTCTGTAAATACATGCCAATCCCACCTGCTGATGGGAAGGTATTGGACATTTTAACGTAAGAATAAGCGCTGAAAGAGACAATGACGGCAGCGGCCAGAAAGGCTAGAGGAAATAGCCGACCAGTCATTTCGGCCATTTGGCCGGTTAGCGCAAAAATACCGGCCCCAATCATCACGCCGGTGCCTAATGCAACGGCACCGACCAACGAAAGACTGTTTTCTTTATATTGTGGCGTTCTATCCTGCCCAACCATGAAAGCGACTCCTTGTATTAACGGCAACCACAGCAGCAATAACTGCCGAGGACTCCTGTGCGGTGTTTTTTGATGCTATATAAATTAAATATAGAACCTATGTGCAGCCACATGGCAAATGACTAACGGAAGGTCTGATTTTGCGAGGCCACAGGCAAGCAGCTCTTACCCTAAACTAGCTAGTCTTGCTCCTGGTTGTGTCATGTAGCCGTTATGACTATTAATGACAGCTCCAAGGTTCCTGTTTAGCGTTGTCTTTAACGTTCTGATCGACGAAACGGTAATACTCCTTCTTAAAGCGGTTCCACCGATCAGCGCTGACCTGTATGTCATGGAGCTTGAGAATTTTTTCAACGTCATCGATGCAGAGCCTCAGCGCATCGTAAGCAAGGCTGATATTTCGGTTTTTCTCGTTGTAGACCACCTTATCCATTCCATAGAGTCGGTCGATATCTGACAGCGCTTCTTCAATGCGTTTGGATTTACTAGGCTTGATTTTTAAATTCCGAGTCACCAGTGTGTTTTTGGAAACACCCAAGCGGTGCTCTTGTTGTGTCGTTTTCATGGTCTTTCTCCCAGGCGCGTACATGTATATATAGAGTGGTTCAGTCCTTGTCTATTTTGTCCTTATGACCGCCGTGGTGTTTATGCATGAAAATATGCATCAGTGGGCATGCTGCCAAAAAGAGGAAAGGTAAGAACTGAAATAGGTGGAGACGGTGCTCGGTTCCAATCAGGTATCCCGCCCAAATGACAAACCCAGCAAGTGGCACCCACAACATCAGCAAACGACTACTTGTACTGTTACTCATAATCACCTCAGTAACTCGCCCAAAGAGCCAACAGCAGTTAAGGCCGTTGGTTTGGGAAAAATCAAATAAATAACCCCAATAACAGCATGGATGATTTGTCTGAACGCAACCTGAACAGCATCGGAGGGAAATATGATCCTGATCAAGCGCCTCGCAAAAAGTAGGCGATAATTACCCAAGCGGTATCCATAGCCTCATTCCCATCATCATTAGGTTTTCGGTGAGCGATACAAAGCTTAATGGGTATTACTGTTGCCGACACAGGCGCACTTGAGCTCACGTTTATCGAGGTATATCGCTTTAAAGACAGAACCTGTCACACGGTGCCAACGAATAGCGCCAGTGGCGCAGCCAGCCAGATAAGCGTATCGGCCAGCAATTAGTAGCTTCGGAAGTATCTAGGCGTGAAGGTAAACGTAACTGAAGGGGACTTGGCGCTGGGCGTGCAGGTCATAGTTGAGAAACATGGCGCTAAAGCTCGCTACGCCCTGCAGCTTTTGCAGACCCGGGGGTATGATCGCTGTGGCTACGGCATACTCTAGCACGCGTGCAGTGAATATTATGCACTGAACCTCCCAACTGGCAGAAAAATCGATGAGTAACGCAGTGGCAAAAATTGCCAGCACAGGGCGATAGGTGGTCGCATTAGGGTCTGAAACGCTAACTCCCAGGTGCTCATGAAGCTCTTCATAGCCGCCAATACGTTCATAGCCCAGATATCCCTGGGAAATCGTATCGACATGTTCCTGCTCTGTAAACGCGTCAATCTCTTATCGCGAAGTCAGCAGGTTTACGTTCACCTAAGGCCCATGTGCACGAGCAGGTCAACGATCTACAAGCCAAACGGACATATGTACTCTCCTGTTTGCAACCATAAGCGCGAGCGCTGGAGTGGGTCGTTGTCACCGTTATGAACCTCTTAGTCGTTTATTAACACTATATTGCTTACCTAACATAATAATCTAACTCCCTTCCACAGCCTTCAGATCAAATATGTGGCGCGACGAAAACTTTATTGTGAAGTGAGCCAGTCAATCTTACTAAGCCTGAAGGCGCCTCAGTCGTTAGGTAATAAGTTTATTTTATATGAAATTTGTTAACTTCCATGTCTCAACATAAACATTTGAGATTCGCTAAAGTGTATATTTATTCGCTGACAATGCGAAGTTGGTTTTCTAAGTAAGGGCTAGCATTCGCCGGGAGCAGGTTTGTCGGAGTTAAAAGGACCAAGAGGTTGTTTTCTACTTAATAACACAAGTGGGCGGTTGAGACGGTAGCTAACAGTGTGGTGACCCATAAGGTGACTAAGAAAATTTGTTATAGGGCATAGACACTATTATTTACTCTGGGGGTATTCCAGTTTGTATTGGAAAGGGGTTCTCAATACTTTCGTCTGCTTGGTGACGCCTTTGCTCTTGTGTCCATAATGTCTTGAGATAATTCACCACATCTCGTATCTCGCTGGGAGCCAAAACTTCCTGATACGCTGGCATCGTTAGCCTATCGGTTTTATTCCAGGGGTCGCGCCAACCCTCGGCAATAATTCGGTAGAGCATGGCATCAGAGTGTTTCCAGGTATGGCCCTCTGGCCCATGTGGTGGAGCAGGTAACTCGCCTAGAGCATTTTGCTCTTCCCAGTTGGGCATGCCTTCGCCTTGTGTACCGTGGCAACTAGCACAGTATTGTCGGTAAACTCTTTTTCCGTCTTCCAGCTGAGGAGTATCGCTTGAAAAAGGACGGTCCTCAGCCATGGCGTGCCCCACAACCATTAGCGTCAGCCATGAGGCAGTGAAAAAACAGTGCTTACGCATCGGGATAAGTCCAGGATTGGCCTTCGTCTTCACTGTGTAGAAGTTCCCCTTTCTGGTTTAAACCATAGAGAGTGTCTTTGGCGGAGAGTGTGAGTGCAACGAGCTCTGTGCCGTCACCAGCTACTTGTTGCCACTCTTGACCACCCGTTTCACTACGCCATAGTCCTTGCTGTGTAACCACATAGACTCGCTTTGGGTTGCCAAGGCTATAAGCCACATCATAGACGCTGCCAGCATCAAGTGCTCCGGTCGGTCTCCAACCGCAAAAGCAGTCCATCGATAGACGCACCGCATCGTCCGATACCCCGTAGAGCCAGCCGGTCTGCATGCTGCCTTCCATGTCAGAGTGGACGAGTCGGTTAATCTTTTGTGAAGGACCACTGTCCATTTTTTTCCAGGTGGTGCCAGCATCCTCGCTTTGGTAGATGCCGTCTTCTTCAATTACCGCATAAAGTGTTTCGTTCTGACGGCGATGTACAGCTAGCGCAGTAACCTCTCGGCTAGGTAGGTTAGCGCTAAGCTCTTGCCAGGTTTCTCCATTGTCGGTGCTACGCTGCACCCCGATTGAGGGGCCTGCGATATAGAGCGCTTGCGGATCAGTGGAGGGGACCGATACCGCGCGCAACTGGCCTTCATTCACGTCTTCGGGCAAGGGAATCGCATTCCAGGTCATGCCTTCATCGGCACGCTGGAATAGTTGGTTAGCCTCAATTTTAAACAGTCGTTTGCCTGTTACGTCATATTGCAGTGCAAGCAACCCTTCTTCAGTTGCCAAGGCCGTAATGGCGCTGCCAAAGCTGACTGCGGCCAAGCCTGTCAGTAAGAAGACACGTAAAAAACGACTCACGATCATGTGCATTTCAATATTTCCTTAAATAACGATTAGCCGATAACACCTAGGGCAGGGAAAGTACGCAATAACCAATATGACAGCTCGGATAGTTTGCCTGTGATCATTAAGCTACCCATCAGAATCATGATCAACCCAGCCGCTATATGTATGAAATGCCCCCAGCGACGCAGGAATTTCTGGTGCTTTATGAAGCGATCGAGCGAAATAGCACTCAGCATGAAGGGCACACCCAGACCCAAAGAATAAACGCCGAGCAACGCCATGCCGCTCCAGGCGTTGGCCGTGGAAGCGCTGACGGTAAGAATGGCACCCAAAATCGGGCCAATGCAGGGGGTCCAGCCAAATGCAAACGCTAAACCAAGCAGATAAGCCGCACTGCGGCTTCCGCCGACGTCCTTCAGTCGACCCATAAACCGCCATTCTTGCTGAAACCAGCGCCACGGCATGAGCCCGGTCATGAAGGCACCAAACAGGATGACGATAAGGCCACCGACTAGGTTTGCTTCTTGGCGATACACCAACAGCAGACGACCAATGGCTGTGGCACTGGCTCCCAGCATCAAAAAAACGGTTGAAAAACCGAGCACGAACCACATTGACTGGGTTAATACCCGAAGACGCTCTCGTCTATCCGCTTCCTGTAGTTGTCCGAGCGAGCGGCCGGTCATGAATGAAAGATAGCCAGGCACAAGTGGCAAAACACAGGGCGAAATAAACGAGATCAGGCCTGCCAGAAAGGCAGTGGCAAGTCCTATATTGGCTACTTCAAGCATTATCCTTTACCTATGCTAGGCTTGGAATTTTGACGAGGACTGCTTGATTGACTCGCTTTGATCTACTATTTGGTGAGTGGTGGGCGCTGTGTCGGCATTCACTTCTGAAGCGTCTTCTACCTGGGCCTGAACATTGGTAGCGTCGCTTTGCTCGGTCGCTTCACCTTTTTTGTCTTTGCACTTCATTATGCATAGGCCTAATCCGCACATAATGAGACATGGCAATAGGCTCAATAGAATAGGCGCGATGCCGAGCAAGACCAGGTTATCCCAGCCAAAAGCAAGGCCGCCAGCCACTGCCACGCCACCCAGCAACATCAGGCCGCGAGGCCCTGTCAACAGGCCTTGTAGCCCCGATTTTTGTTTGCTCTGTTGGGTTTTGTCGTCACAACAACTCATGGTGCTACCTCATTATCTGGTTGCAATCATTTCGGTAAGAAAGTCGATCATGTCTTGAGTGTTCCACTCGGCTTCCCCCACGAGGCGCCCAATTTCTTTGCCTTGGCGGTCAAGTAGCAGCGTCGTGGGAATACCTACAGCCCCAAGATCTGCACTAGCCATCCCGGTTTTATCTATATAGGGAGCCAGATGCTCAATGCCTATCTCTTGATAAAATTCATTAACAATCTCGATCCCCTTACGGTCGATCGATAAGGCGACCACTTCAAAATTATCGCTGCCAAGCTCAGCCTGGAGGGCATCTAAAGTGGGCATTTCCTCTCGACAAGGCCCACACCATGTTGCCCAGATGTTGAGTAAAATCAGTTTTCCTTCAAAGTCAGCCAACGTTAAAGGGGTGCCGCCGCTATCCTCGAAACTGATTTCCGATACGTCGTTGGGGGTGGCCCAGAGAAGAAACCCTTGTGGCCCTGAGCTTTCTGACGGGGCGGCCATGGCAAGGGATGTGGCAGTCATCAGAAATACGGCTACGAGATATCCTGCCAGGATGGGTAGTTTCATCGCCACACTATCCCTTAGTGAGTCGCGTAAATGTCGGGGCTATCGGTCGGTTGCGAGGCTATGGCATAGACCTCGAGCGGGCCGCGTTTTTCTCCCGACATGCCCGGTGAGCCAAGCGGCATTCCCGGCACACTCAGCCCTATGATAGAGGGCTTTTCATCAAGCACTTGGGTCACACTCTCAACAGGCACATGCCCTTCGAAGAGATAGTCTCCTACGACCGTGGTATGGCAGCCATGCAGTTCTTCAGGGACGTTATACTCGGCTTTCATTTCCACTAGATCATGGGTGTCGACCGTCTCCACGTCGAAGCCGTTTTGTTCCAAATATTTGGCATATTCGGCACAACACCCGCAATTGGGATTTTTGTAGAGGGTCGCTGATATATCAGCCGCCAATCCCGATACGGGAAAAGCCAGCAAAGACGTAACAGCTAACGCTTGCCAATGTTTCATATATTGAGTGTCCGGTTAGTTAACAGGGCGGAAGGTCTCATTGACGCTGCCCGCATAAGAAAAAGGTTGCTTGCGTACAAGCAACCCCATCCGAGTCGTTTCAAGCGTCGTCGTTCTCATGCTGCATGTTTTCCATCATGGCGTTACATTTTTCCATCATGGATTTCATATCGCCCATCATGTCGTGCATACCACCTTCTTGCATCATATTGCTATGCATGTCATTGCCCTCCATCGGCTCCTGCTGATTCTCTTCTTGGGCAAGAAGCGAGCTAGCTCCGAAGCTACTGGCAGCAACAATGGCGGTAAACAGGATCGCAGTATTACGTTTACGCATGACACTCTCCTCCGTGTGTGAATCACTCTGCCAAACGAGCTGGTGGTAGGACTTGATTACGGTTTTTACCTTGTGGCAGAGGTGCTTTTGTAAGATATCCTTAAAGCAGACTTTAAGGTCAAGGCCTCATTTTAAATTTCGATGTACAACCGAAAGGTTTGCCATAAACGCTCAATTGAAGACTTGACCTTTGGGCAGCCTGGCGGTTGTAAGCTGGCTACGAGTAAACAAATGAGGGTAAGCCAATGCGAGTTTCCGAGCTGGCTCAGACGGGAGGGGTAACGGCAGAAACAGTACGTCACTATACAAGGGAAGGGTTGTTGCAACCGCACCGCGACCCGCGCAACGGTTATCAACTCTACGATATAGAGTCCTTGGGGCGCCTACGTTTTATCGACTGCCTGCGTTCGCTGGGCGTTAGTCTTCCAGAGATCAAACAAATATTATCTTGGGCGGATCAAGGCACCGTAGAGTTTAATGAACCAGTACCACTCGCCACTCAAAGGCGACGTCTGAACTTGCGGACCCAAGAACTCCAGGTGATAGAGCGATGGTTAGATAACATGAACCAAGACAAGATGACTGAAAGCTTCAGTCTGAAGGAACTAATCGAATCGCTTGGGACAGGTAAATTAGTTTTCGAGGCTAATGATTCGCGAAGTAATCATTAGTGATGCGGCGAAGTCATGGCACTGTGCGTATCCATCATCCCTATCATGGATTGCAGATGCCAGAGTTGCCAGACGGCAAACGTAATAATCAGCAGCGCTGCTAGCGTACGAGTCGCGGGGCTACGTATCCATATTGAGACACGGCGCGCTGCCACTCCGGTCGCTAGGACGGCAGGCAAGGTGCCGAGCCCAAAGGGCCCCCATCATCGCGGCGGCACGCAATGGCTCGGCTACAGCAAGACTCCAGGCCAGCATCGAATAGATTAGCCCACAGGGCATCCAGCCCCATAGCGAGCCAAGTGCGAATGCTTGGGGTACTTTTACAACAGGCATCAAGCGACGGCCTATTGGTTCGATGCGGCGCCACAGGACGCGCCCCAGTGCCTCGATACGTAGCAAGCCCTTCCACCAGTTGGCGATATACAGTGCCATTAGTATCAACATGACCGCCGCCAGGATACGCAACACCAGGGCGAAGCTGTCCAGTGCATGGTTGAGCACGGAACCGAGCAGGGCCACCAAGGCACCAGCGATCATGTAGCTGCTGATACGACCTAAATTATAGCCGAGCAACAGACCTGCTAAACGCCTCGGCTGTCGCATGCTGGGGGGCACAGCAAAGGTCAGGGCACTCATGATGCCGCCACACATGCCGATACAGTGCGCGCCTCCCAGCAAGCCGAAGACGAAGGCCGCCGCCAGCGGCGGCAGGCTCATGTCGGCGGGATTCATTTAAGGGGCACCTTTGGAGCTACCCGCCGTATCACGGGAGGGGCTGATGGTGAAGGCCGCCGGAGGCGAACCGTACGGTGATACGAGTTCGACCTGTTCGGGTGGATAGCAGAGTCCTTGGTCGGAACAGCCCTGAAAGGTCACCATGATGGCCAGCGGCCCGGTAACGGTGTCGCTCGCCTCGATGGGCGCACTCACCAACACCTGATCGTAGAAAACGTTAATGTTCCCTAAAGACGCGTGCGACATTGGCTCGCCAGGAGGCAAAGCCAACTCACCGAAATTGATATCTTGAGAGAGACTCTCAATCGCGAACTGATGCCGGTGAAGGTAGTAATTTTCGGCGGCGGTGAAGCCGATATAAACTCGATCATCGTCTCGCCAGGCGGTGGTTCGGAAGGCTTCTTTAGCCGGTAGAAAGTCACGTTGGGGCGAACGGTTAAAGGGGGAACTTTTGTCACCAACCTCAAACATCTCTTCACGTGCCGCTACCGGGGTGACTATAAAGAGTGCCACCGTTAGAAAAGCGAAGACTTGTTTCATGAGTTTAACGCCGCCTTTGGCTTATCCATTGGCTGACCTCTGGACCAAGCGACCAGAGCAAAGCCCGCGACGATCATTGGTAGTGTCAGTAGCTGCCCCATGGTTAACCAGCCAAAAGCGATGAATCCCAACTGAGGGTCGGGGAGGCGCACGAACTCTACGATGAAACGGAAGGCTCCATACAGAAGCAGGAACAGCCCAGAGATGAGGCCCCGCTGACGTGGTCGGCGCGATAGCCACCACAGCACGGCAAACAACACGACACCTTCAAGGGCAAACTCGTAGAGAGCCGAAGGATGCCGTGGCTCTGGGCCCAGCTCCATCATGGATGGAAACACCATTGCCCAAGGTACATCACTAACTCTCCCCGGTAACTCGTGATTGATGAAGTTCCCAAGGCGACCCGCTCCCAGGCCGATGGGGACTAACGGAGCAATGAAGTCGGTCAGTTGAATAAAAGCCAGTTGATGTTTGCGAGCAAACAGCCAGGCAGCCACTAACACACCGGCAAGGCCGCCATGAAAGCTCATGCCTCCTTCCCAGATTTTTAGTAACCAAAGGGGGTTGGCTTGCAGTTGTTCGAGCCCGTAAAACAGTGCATAGCCAAGGCGGCCGCCAACGATGATGCCGATGGCGGCGTAGAAGATCAGGTCGCCTATATCATCGTGGCTTAGGCCGAGTCGGTGGGCGCGACGCCGACCCAACCACCAAGCGGCCACTAGCCCGATTACATACATTAAGCCATACCAGTGAATCTGAAGAGGGCCTATGGCGATGGCGATCGGGTCGATTTGAGGGTATTGCAGCATATATCTTCCTTAATCAATCGTTACTGTTGGAGTCATCAACAAAAATTATTGCGTCTTAAGAGCCGTTTTATCGTTTCCACTTCTCGACTTCCTGGATGACTCGCTCAACATCTTCAGAAGTTATGTAACCTGTATGTTTGTAACGAATAGTGCCCTCGGTATCGACCAGATAGCTTTCGGGTGCGCCATAAACACCTAGCTCAAAACCTAGGTTACCCTCTGGATCAAAAATATTGACTTCAAAAGGATTCCCAAACTCGTCAAGAAACTCGAGTCCCTTTGCCTGGGTATCCTTGTAGTTGATGCCAACCAAGCGGACGCCTCGCGCGGCTAAGTCCAATAACTGCGGCATTTCATGCTTGCAAGTGGGGCACCACTCTCCCCAAACATTGACCAATGTCACCTTATCTTTAAAAAGAGATTCATCAACGACCCTTGAGGGGTCTTCCAGCGTCGTCAGGTTGAAGGCCGGAAACGGCTGAGCTAACAAGGGGGAATCTCTGGCGCTAGGATCCATTGATAAGCCCTGATAAAAGAAAAAGCTCAAACCAAAAAAGCCCAATAGGGGTAAAAATAGCAATGTCCGAGATTTCACGTATACGTCTCACAGGTAGTAGCGGGTAAGTGCCTGCTGAGCATTGTTAGTGCTTACGGAAGTTGATTTGGAGCACTAGGTTGCATCGGTCATGGCTTCCGAGCCCATAGGCGTTTCGCCAGCAGCGGCAGCAATGTGATGCCACTGATGAGGACCAGCGCGATCGTGAGACCACGGGAGTCGGCGGTAATTAGCACTTCGCCGAACTTGACGATCAGATACGCCGTGGGGATTACGCCGGCCAATGTGGCGATCAAAAAGCGCCAGAAGGACAGGGGTGTAATACCTGCCGCGTAGCTGATGGCATCAAACGAAATGAAGGGCACCAATCGGGATGCAAAAACGATGAGCATCAAGCCGGTTTGAGAGCGTTCCTTCCCCAGCCAGTTAAGGATGGGACGCGTACGCGACCAGCGTTGCATTACCTCATAGCCGAGCAAACGAGCAATGCAGAAAGCGAGCAGAGCGCCGGCTTCGGCACCGATAACGACATAGGCCGTTCCCCAAACTGGGCCGTAGATCGCACCGGCCACCATGGCAATCGGACCACTGGGGATCGGGCTCATGACAATGGCCGTAATCATCATAAAGATGATGGCCAATGGCCCCCAGACGCCCAACCCATCAACCCATTCACGCAAGGCCTGCTTATCGGTCAAGACCGACAAGGCGCCGGTCTCCATCAGGATCCAATAGAGGGACGCCAAGCCCATCAGTAGAGAGAGCCCCAAAAAGAGCTTTTGCTTTACACTAAGCTTGGTTGCCATGTCCATCTCAGTTGTGGGGAGCAGGGAGACATGTCATCTCAGCCCTGTACCGTGATGGAGTATCATTCAACACCCAATATTTCGCGAAGCTGGTCGGTCGACACTGCACCATTGATACGCTGTACTTTCCCGGCTTCATCACGGTAGTAGCTGGTCGGCGTCCCTGTAGCACCGGCCTCGCGCATGATCTGGGCATGCTTTCTGAGCAGCGCTTGACTCTCCTCCGACGGCTCCACCGGTTTTATGCCGCCATTGCGAAATTCCAATTCATGGGTTTCGAGAGCGCTAGCCGGATTGTCGGCTTCAAGGATTGCGGCAGCTTTGCGAAGACTGTCCTCTGATAGCACGCCGACCAGCACGTGACGAAGCTGTAGTACGCCTTGCTCGATTAGCGGGCGTGAATTCTTCCAGAGTGCGTTGCAGTAGGGGCAGTTGGGGTCTGTTAGTGTGTAAACAATATGCGATGCATCATCATTCCCCTCCGAGATAAAACGAGTGTTTTCAAACGCACTCCAGGCAGCTTCCAGCATGGGTTCCAGCACCAGAGCCTGAAGCTGGCTTTCCATGACGGCATTGCCCTGGGGGTCGATTAACGTACCAATGACGGCATAGTCGGAAGAGGAAGAAATATAAGCCGCCATAGGCTCATTATCATAAGACAAGGCATAGCCTTGGAGGTCGTCAGGCGCTTCGAAGATGCCATGGAATGTGAACCCTTGATCCACCAACACGGTAATCGTCTTGGGCAAGGGAGACTCAGTATTAGCGGCAATGCCGGCCTGATGACTCTCATTGGCATCGGTTCCTGCTTCCTGCGCCAACGCAGGCAACGTAATAAGACCTAACAGACCTGCAGCGGCTAGGTAATAAGTAGAATGTAGGATATGCCTCATGAATGCTCTCTTTATCAATTACTGTTTTTCCAAGGGATTAGGTCGATCACATTTACTGGCTGGTTTTAGTGCTTCTTATTAAAAAACAGGTACTTGATAAGCGCAGCAACACCAAGCCCCAGTGCAATAATCAACAAGATCGCTATTAGGCCCATCCCCGCCATACCCCACATGCAACTATCACTTCCCATCATTTTGAATTCCTCTTTAACACTACGGTGTTTGGTTTAGGCGCGATGAACAGCCTCGTTTGGACGTGGTGTGGCATTGCCGGGATCTGGCGTGAAACGGCGTAGCCGCAACGAGTTAGTCAGTACAAAGACACTGGAAACACTCATGGCAGCCGCCGCCAGCATGGGGCTGAGCAATACGCCGATGAACGGATAGAGCACGCCCGCCGCCACGGGGATCAACGCTACGTTGTAGCCATAGGCCCAAACGAAATTGCCGATAATGGTCCGGTGGGTACGCTTGGAGAGCGCCGTGGCATTGACGATGCCTCGCAAATCGCCACTCATCAGCACCACAGCGCCGGACTCGATGGCAATATCGGTGCCAGTGCCGATCGCAATGCCCACGTCGGCCTGGGCCAAAGCGGGCGCATCATTGATCCCGTCCCCCACAAAAGCGACGCGCTTGCCCTCCGCCTGGAGACGCCGGATCTCTGCCGCTTTCTGGTCGGGCAGTACCTCAGCGAGAATCTGCTGGATGCCAACCTGTCGGGCGATAGCATCGGCAGTGGCACGGTTATCGCCGGTGAGCATGGCCACTTCCAGCCCTTGCGCTTTGAGTGCTGCGATGGCCTCGGCAGAGCCCTCCTTAAGTGGATCCGCCACCGCGATGACTGCAGCAAGCTGGCCGTCTACCGCGGCATAGAGCGGGCTCTTGGCGTTCTCGGCAAACACCTTGGCGCGTGTTTCTGCCTGGCCGAGCTCGATTTCCAGCCGAAGCATGTAACGATCAGCTCCCACATGTACCAAGTGGCCGTCGACCTCGGCTTCAATGCCGTAGCCAGGCTCGGCACTAAAGCGACTGACCGAGGGTAATTCCAGCCCGCGGGCCTTGGCGCCCTGTACAATAGCCTCGGCGATGGGGTGCTCGCTTTGAGCTTCCACCGCCGCGACCAGTCGCAGCACCTCGTTCTCATGGCCGTTGATCGCTTCGAAGTCGGTCAGCTCGGGGCGCCCCTGGGTCAAAGTGCCGGTCTTGTCCAGCACCACCGTATTCATTTTGGCCAGCGTCTCAAGCGCCGCCCCTTTACGAAATAGCACTCCCATCTCGGCCCCTTTCCCGGTACTGACCATGATGGCCGTTGGGGTGGCTAGGCCCATCGCACAGGGGCAGGCAATTAGCAGTACGCTAACGGTAGTGACGAAAGCAAACGACAAAGACGGCGCCGGTCCGAAAGCGAACCAGAGTGCAAAGGTCATCGTGGCGATAGCGATGACCACGGGAACAAATACACCAGCAACCTTGTCGGCCAACTGCTGGATGGGGGGCTTCTCCGCTTGGGCCGTTTCCACCATCTTGACGATCTGCGACAAGACAGTGTCGGCACCGACTCGCGTGGCCCGAAAGGTAAGTGCACCGTTCTTGTTGATAGTGCCACCGACGACTTCGGAATCTTTCTGTTTGGCGACCGGCACGGGCTCACCGCTGATCATCGACTCATCAACGTAAGAGTGACCCTCCTCGACGATGCCATCGACTGGAACACGCTCCCCTGGGCGAACCAAAATACGATCGCCTGTGACGACGGCGTCGATAGGCAGCTCGACGGTTTCATCCTCGCGTATGACGCGGGCAGTTTTCGCCTGTAATTGCAGAAGCTTCTTGATCGCCTCGGAGGTGCGGCCCTTGGCAATGTGTTCAAAATAACGACCGAGCAGGATTAGCGTCACGATCACCGCCGCCGCTTCGAAATAGCTCACGGCGGTTCCGACGGGAAAGAGCGTGGGCACCAGCAGGGCGGCGACCGAATAAAAATAGGCAGCGCTCGATCCGATCATAACGAGGCTGTTCATGCCTGGATTAAAATGCCGGAGTTCGGCGAAGCCGGCACGATAGAAGCGTGCACCTGCATAAAACTGCACCGGTGTAGCCAATAACCACTCGACGCCCATCCAGCCGCGATGCGGCATTAGACTCGTTAACAGCGTGTCAAAAGCGGGAATCATTTTTCCCATGGCGATGATGACTACCGGAATCGTAAATATTGCCGCGAGCACGACTCGGCGGCGAAGCTCGGCTCTCTCCCAGTCCTCGCTGTCCGTTGGTGGCGGCGTATCGGTATCCTGAGGTTCATAGCCTGCCTCGCGGATGGCATGCTGAATACGCGTTAACGAAACGGCTCCCGGCAGGAAGCGAACGAAGGCCTTCTGGGTAGCAAGGTTAACACTCACTTCCACCATGCCGGGCAGCTTCGTTAGCGTTCGCTCTATCCGAGAGACACACGATCCACAACTCATGCCGGTGATGGGAATGTCGAGACTTTCCACCACAGGTTGATAGCCCGCTGTTTCAATGGCGTTGAGTAGGCTAGTGGTCGTGGTACCTGCTTCGACCTGGATAGCCGCCTTCTGGGTGGCGAGGTTCACTTGAGCGTTGATCACGCCTGGCTGCTGGCTGAGTGCACGTTCCACACGTCCAACACAGGAAGCACAGGACATACCACGAATCTCGATATCGACGTTTTGCGCCATAATGAAGATCTCCTGTTAATTTATCGACGACCCGATATGCAAGCTTGATTCCCATGTTTGCTGTCGAGAAAATGCTCGATCATTCAGCCTGCTCTGCGATAGCTTCAACAATCGGGCAGCCTTCCTGCATAGGCCCTTCGCCTGCACATTCGTCCAGTGTTTTCGATAATACGGCTTCAATTCGCGAGAGGTGTTTGATCTGCTCGCGCACCTTGTGCAGCTTCTCCCCGGCGATGCGCTTAGCTTGCGCCCGGTCGCCATTAGCATCCTGAAGCATTAACAGCTCCCGAATCTCTTGCAGCGTGAAGCCCCACTGCTTGGCATGGACGATAAACTGCAACCGATCCACAGCTTCCAGTGGGTAACGCCGATAGTTGGCATCGGTCCTCCTCGGAGGAGGCATAAGTTTCTCTTTTTCGTAGAATCGAATCGCCTGGCTAGCGACCCCGCTTCGTTCGGCAAGCTCGCCGATACTTAGTGTTTGCATAGCGTTACCTCACGACATTATTAATCCAAGCTTCTGGCAGCCTGACTCAACGAATCTACCGGTCGGGGCTCCTATTGCTCCGGTTGGCGCACGACCCTAAGGTAGGGCGTCTTGGTGTTCCAGCCTTCGGGAAAGTGTTGCCTAGCGTCATCATTCGATAGCGATGGCGAGATGATGACATCGTCACCATTTTGCCAGTCAACGGGGGTGGCCACTTTGTGCTTGTCAGTTAGCTGAAGCGAATCGAGAACCCGCAGTATCTCGTCGACATTACGTCCTGTGCTGGGTGGATACGTCAAAGTGAGACGAATTTTCTTGTCAGAATCGATGATGAAGACCGTGCGCACCGTAAGTTTGGGGTCGGCTTTGGGATGGATCATTCCATAAAGCTTCGCTACCACCTGATCTTCGTCAGCCAGCAAGGGGTAGTTCAGGGCCGTGCCCTGAGTCTGTTCAATATCCCCCGCCCAGTCGTGGTGAGAGCTGAGGGGATCCACCGAAACCCCAACCAGTTTGGCACCCCGCTGGGTGAATTCGTTCTTTCGCTTGGCAAACGCGCCCAGTTCTGTGGTGCATACTGGCGTAAAATCAGCGGGGTGCGAGAACAGCACCGCCCAGCTGTCGTCAAGCCATTGGTGAAAGTTGACCGTGCCTTGCGTGGATTCGATCGTGAAGTTTGGTGCTGTCTCGCCCAGTTGTAGCGCCATGGAAATGTCCTCATGTCATTCATTGAGTAGCCACCATAACTTTGAAGTCAACTTTAAGGTCAAGCTTGATGTGTAATATTTGCAATTCGATAGGAGACAAATAATTTGTCAATAAAGGTTGACCTTAAAGCAGCTGTAAGCCTTAAAATTCTTACGGCGCTAAAATGGATATGATAGGAGGTAGCACCATGGGATTGGTATCAATACCCTTGTTGGCCGTCTCCATAACTTAAGTTGCGATAACACATTGGAATCTCTCTCTTCCATCGGCTTGGTCGGCGCCTTTATCGGCGGATTGATCTCCTTCTTCTCGCCCTGCACGCTGCCCCTGTTACCGGCCTACCTGTCGGTGGTCACAGGCGGTAGTGCCGGTAAAGCCGACAGGCGGTTAGAGGCATTGACCCTCAGTGCCTTCTTCGTCTTCGGCTTCAGCATCGTGTTCATCCTACTCGGGCTCGGTGCCAGTAGTATCGGGCAACTGATGCGAGGGTATCGCCAAGAATTCAACTGGGTTGCCGGCGCGGCGGTGATCGTGCTGGGCCTCTTTATGACCGGCGTGTTCCGATTGCCGCTATTCCAGCGTACCTTTCAGTTCACACCCAATGTCCAGGGTGGCTCCCCGCTGTCGGCGACAGTGTTCGGGGTCTCTTTTGCCATCGGTTGGACCCCCTGTATCGGCCCTATACTAGGCGCTATTCTGATGGCCACGTCTAATGCTGCTAGTGCCCAGGCTGGAATGATTTATCTAAGTGCCTACTCGGCAGGACTGGCGCTACCTTTTCTTGCCAGCACTTTACTGATTAACCGATTTGCTCTGCATCGGCAAAGCCTGGGAAGGTGGAGTGCCTATGCTCGCCCCGTGGCGGGCACGATTGTGATCCTGATGGGTATTGCTATCGTTACGGGGTATATGACACGGCTTTCAAGTATCATGGTTGACCTTTTCCCCTCCCTGGCGACCCTGGGGTAGCCAGGCCGTCAGAGAAGTAGAGATTAATTTTCATACTGACTCCTTAGGAAGCTGATTAGGCTGAGCTAGTCTCCTAAAAGGAGATTATTTTTATAATGCTTAGAGCTTAATTGCTTTCACTATTAATTTAGTTCTTCACCTAATTACTTTAATTAGGAGCTCGTGGCGAGGTAACGTACAAGCGCAGCGAACGCTTCAGTGTTTTTTTGAAAAAAACATTTATTATAAGTGCTTATACAAAAGTAATCCGGTATTCGTTGCCGTAGCCTGACAACACCTTATGGACATAGTCTTTCAAGGACGAGAAGCTTTCATAAGCCGTCAACGGCAGCCACTCATACTTGACCTTGCGCCAAAGAATCTCGATGAGATTTAGCTCCGGCGAATAAGCAGATAGATAGACGAGGTACACACGGTGCGACATCCATTCCAACTCCTTATGTCGGAAAGCCTTTGAGCGATGGACACTGGCATTATCCAGCACCACGATGGCAAAAGCGTCCGGCGACTTCTGGGCAATCAGGCGGTCAAAAGCCTCAATGACCACCTCGGTGGTGATGGTCGTCATGGTCGAGTGGTAAATCAGCGAGCCCTGACGACTCAAGAAGCCCAGTACGTTCAGGCGCTGACTATGCGAGTAGCCCGGCATTTCCTGAGGATGGCCGATAGGGCTCCAGGCGTAAGGCAAGACGGAGGACAGGGCAAAGCCTGACTCATCGAAATAGTACAGTTCCGTCTCGCCCCGATCCTCCCAACGCTGAAGCTCAGCCAGCAGGCCTTGTGTATGGCGGAAGTCAGTCTCGTTACGCTGGCTTTTCAGGGATCGCCGGGTGCGCTTAAAGCTATACCCCAGATTTTTTTAATGCTCGCTTGAGCGTCATGGTACAGGCACCTTTTCCGGTTTCCTGCTGGAGTCGTGCCTGGACGGCCTTCAGCTGATGAGGTTGCTCTTGTACGAGTTCAAGTAACCGCTCCCGCTCCGCATCACTATAGATGGCGGGTCGCCCGGCGCGAGGCTTGTCCCGGAGCCCATCGAGGCCCTGTGCCTCCCAAGCATCGAACCAGAGCGAAACCGTTTCGCGGGTAACGGACAGAATCTTGCAGATCTGATCGATGGTATGACCTTGGTGACTCAGCACGATGGCATGAGCCCGACGACGCAAGGCGGGTTTCACGCCATAGGTATAGGTTGCCATCAATGTCTGAAGGTCTGTGTCGGATAGGGAAGGCACAAAGCGGAATGTCATGCGCATCGTCCTGGATCAACGGGTCAGGTTTATAAGCATAGCGGAAAATATGTGTTTTGGTACTTAGTAGGCCTTCCTGAATCCTAGCTGAATAATAAAAATTATGGCAAGTAACGCACAGCTACCTGGTTTATCTTTATATTTCGTGAGTATCTATCAGATTACCTTTCCTTGATTTTTCTTTTGGGTTGTTCTAGCTTTATCATGCCAAGCAGAAACTATGGTAAATAAAATATGGTTTAAAAAATGGAGAACCGAGATGGACTTCAAAAAATATGAAAACTGCATTGAAGCTTGTCACGTATGCGCTGCTTATTGTGACAAGTGTGCAACTGAGTGCCTAAAAGAAGACAACGTAAAAATGATGGCGGAATGTATTCGCCTTAACATGCAATGTGCTCAAATTTGTCGGTTAGCTGCCTCATTTATGGCACAAGAAAGTGAGTTTGCACACGAGATCTGCCGTCTATGTGCCGACATTTGTAAGAAATGTGGTGATGAGTGTGCAAAACATGATGCACCTCACTGCCAAGAGTGTGCTCAAGCTTGTCATCGCTGCGCTGAAGAATGTGCCGCAATGGCCAGCTAAGCTTCAAGCCAGCCGGGGCGAGCGCTTCGGCTGGGCGTCATTTTCTAGGGGGTTATATACATTAACTGAGGCTTTCAAATGTTGGTGTTTGCTTTTTTTAATATCTAAAAGGGGCTCGCTTGCGAACCCCTTTTGAATTAGTTATAATTAATAATGTCGCTTAGTAAGCGACATGTAGTTCATAACTGTTATTGCTATTTTCCTTAGTGCCCCCCATTGAGCTACCTGTCACCTCAAGCTGATAATTGCCCGGTTGCAGCTGACGAACAAGTTCAAAGTGACCCCGTGGACTGGACGCTTCTGCTACTTGTTTTCCAGTTTTGTCATAAAGCACAGCTGAAATGCGGTTGCCAGTGCTGGTAAAACCTGGGAAGTGCTCACTCGCTACTTTCAGTGTAGTCGCTTGTTCAATGTTAATATTGAAACGCTTCGATTGCCCCTGAGCAAGCATCTGTGTAGAAGATACGCCTCTTTCTAGTAAGGGAAGATCCTGTGTTGTATTGCCTAAGCTCGCTAATACAGGTGTAGAGAAGATACTTGCTACTACTGCACTAAAAACAATTGCTTTAATTTTCATGGTGGTTTACTCCGTTGGTTATTTACAATTTAATAATAACCTTAGAGTATGAATTGAAGCTGAATTTAGTGGTTTATTAGCAAAAAAAACGCCACCTTCCGGTGGCGCAAGTTATAGAGTGCTTAACGATTTAAAACATTAACCTGACACCTGCCACCACGCCGGTATCTTCGGTATTATTCCCACCAGCACGAGATAGGTCGGCGGTATCGCCATACTCTTTTACCCAGTAAGCGCCCACGTAAGGCGCAAAGCGTCTGGTCACTTCGTAGCCCAGGCGCATGCCGACACGCACTGAGTTAAGGCCCTCACCCACACCAAATTCCTCAACTTCGCTGGCAGCTACGGCAATTTCGGTGCGCGGCTGTAGGTAGAGCCGCTGTGTCAGGCGCAGATCGTACTCGCCCTCAAAACTAGCGGCCACGTCGCCATCTTCACTCACTTGCATAGCAACGTCGGTTTCAATGCCGTAGGGCATCACACCTTGTAGGCCGACAACCCCATAGGTGCGTTCGGCGTGATCATCGGAGAACACACCGCCTTGGTAACCGATACCCCCCTGTAACTCCCAAAAATCAGCCACTAGGCGACTATAGAGTAGTTCCAGGGATTCAAACTCAGCATCTTCACCGTCGCCTTGGACATTCTCGCCCTCTGACTTCAGGTAAACACGGTTGATATCACCGCCATACCAGCCTTGAAAGTCCCACACGACGGCCTCCTCGCCGTTATCGGGTACGCTATATTCAAGACGATCAAAGAGCGCCATACCCATATTGTGTTCCATCGTGGGCGCTGGCCAATCTTTCGGCGCGTCGTAACCATCTTCCGCATGGGCAGCGGTGGTCATGACAAACGCTAAGCTAATGCCAGTAAAATAAAGCTTAGTTTTCATACTGCCTCCTTAAGAAACCTGAACAACGCGGAACATTCCGGCATCCATGTGATAAAGCAGGTGGCAATGGAACGCCCAACTGCCTTCAGCATCTGCCGTAATCAGTGCCGAAACCCGCTCGCCGGGCTTAACGTTCAAGGTGTGTTTGCGCGGAATTAGCTCGCCCTGACCGTTTTCTAGCTCCATCCACATACCGTGGAGGTGGATAGGATGCTCCATCATGGTGTCGTTGATCAGGATTAGGCGCAGCCGCTCATCTTTCACAAAATGGATTGGGCCGGTCACTTCGCTAAACTTCTTGCCGTCGAACGACCACATGTAACGTTCCATGTTGCCGGTCAGGTGCAGCTCAAGCTCACGGCCTGGTTCGCGGCGGTCAGGCCATGGCGTGAAGGCTTTAAGATCGCGGTAGACGAGTACTCGACGTTCGTTGGGGTCGATGCCTATGCCCGCCTGGTCGTAGCGAGAGCCGGGCTGGGCTTCACCGGCAATGAGAATGCCGTTTTCGCCGACTTTCGCCTGCTCGCCCGACATGCCGCCCACATTAGAATGATCCATGCCCTCCATGTTGGAATGATCCATCCCCTCCATATTAGAGTGATCCATGCCTTCCATACCAGCATCGTCACCGCTCATTCCCGGCATATTGGAGTGATCCATACCTTCCATATTCGACATGCCTGAATGATCCATACCTTCCATGTCACCCATGCCATGAGCGCCCATGGCTTCCATGCCGCGGTCGGCAATTTGGCGGCGCTTGGGAATCTCCGCCTGCATGCCTTCACGCGGGGCTAGCGTGGCGCGAGCGTAGCCACTCCGATCCATGGCTTCGGCGAAGATGGTATAGGCTCGATCATCTTCTGGTGAAACAAGCACATCGTACGTTTCCGCCACGCCAATACGGAACTCATCAACAGGCACGGGTTGCACTGGCTGGCCATCGGCAGCAACGACGGTCATCTTCAAACCAGGTATACGTACATCAAAGTATGACATCGCCGACCCGTTAATCACGCGTAGTCGTACCCGCTCACCAGCCTTGAACAGCGCATTCCAGTTTTCTTGGGGGGAGTGACCGTTAAGCAGGTAGGTATAAGTACTGCCGGTCACATCGGCGATATCCCGAGAACTCATGCGCATTTTGGCCCACATACCGCGCATCTCGGCGGTTTGTGAGAAACCCTTTTCGCGAACATCGGCGAAAAAATCAGCAATCGTGCGCTCTTGGAAGTTGTAATAGCCTTCCATGGTTTTCAGATTACGAAATACCGACATGGGGTCTTCAAAGGTCCAGTCGGTGAGCAGTAGCACATGCTCACGGTCGTAGCGGATGGGTTCGCGCTCGGCGGCGTCAATTATCAACGGCCCGGCGTGGCCGAGCTGTTCCTGCAAGCCGGAGTGGCTGTGGTACCAGTAGGTACCGTTCTGGCGGACAGGAAAACGGTAGGTGAAGGTTTCACCAGGTGCTATGCCTGCAAAACTGACCCCAGGCACACCGTCCATCTCCGGTGGCAAGATGAGGCCATGCCAATGGATCGACGTGGACTCATCCAGCAGGTTGGTAACACGCAGTACGGCGTCTTGACCTTCTTTCAGACGAATCAGTGGGCCAGGGCTAGTACCGTTAATGCTAATAGGGTGGGCTTCTTGTCCGTCAATCGGAATGGATTCACGGCGGATAGCCAGCGATACCTCGGGCCCTTCTTCGACGCCCTGTGCATAGACATTCGTACGGCCCCAGGGGTTTGCCCAGGCGGGAGTTAGCCCCATTGCGGCAGCGGAACCTAACCCTAAGGCAGCACCGCCTTTTAGGACTTGCCGGCGAGAAAGCGGGTGAGAAATAATGCTTGAGCGTGCCATGTGTAACTCCCATCAATGATGAATGGCACCATCTTGATGGAAGAACCTGAAACAAAGCTGAATAATGATTAATTAGCTACTTCACCCGCTAGAGGCAGGATAATCGTAACGCGCAGTCCACCCAGTGGGCTTCGTTCAAACTGAGAGTGACCTGAGTAGCGGGCAATTAACTGTGCAAGAATCGAAAGGCCTAAGCCGTAGCCAGGACGGCGCTCATCCAGTCGTGTACCACGCTCTCCCAGGCGTGAAAGTTCCTCTTCTGCAACGCCGAGGCCGTCATCATCAATGGTGAGCGTGAGTGTGGTTGCGGAGACGGCAATATCGCAATTAACGCACCTATTCGACCATTTGCCAGCGTTATCGAGCACGATGCCTAATATTTCAGAAAAGTCGTGAGCCTCAATAGGCACTTGGTCTTTCTCGCCTGCCGAGTGGGCGAGGTTGAAGATACGCTCAGGGTAAAGGCTGCGGAACATCTCGATGAGCCGTGAACTATCACGCGTGACGTTGGCCATTCGCCCCGCGTTAGGGCCTGCAATACGTGAGCGACGCAGCTCCGCATCCAGCTGGGCGTTAATATCCTCAATACGGCTGAGCAGTTTATGGCGTCGGGTTTCATCAATGGGCCGATTGCCACGCAGTACTTGGGTAACGGCTGCCAGCGGGGTTTTTAATGCATGTGATAGGTTCGCGACCGACTCTCTGGAGCGCTTCAAGCGAAGGTCAATGTCATCCATAAACCAGTTCAACTGGTCGACTAATTCATCTAGCTCAGAAGGGGCTATTAATGACAAGCGATCACGTTTGCCCGCTCGCAATGCTTCAAGCTGTTGACGCAGTTGCCAGAGTGGCTTAAGTCCACGATTAACCGCTAACATGTTGAGTATGATGAGCATTCCTAACAGCACGCTGGCAATCCCACCGACCCACCAGTGCAATGTTGCAAGCCCTGCTTCTACTTGAGAGAAGTCCTCACCCACCAGCAGCACACCCTGCGTGCCCTGCCATTCAAAATGGCGACGATAGACGAGCATGTGTTGCTCGCCGCGATTCACGTCTATTAGAGCATTGCCGCTTTCATCTAGCAGCGGAGCCAGCTGTTGCTGCCATTGTGGGTCGGAAGCGCTGACCGAGCCGTTGAAGCGGAGTACGTAGAGATGATGAAAGACTTGATAGCCTTGGCTAACCGAGTCAAGCGCGGCAGGCACGGCGGCTTCACCTTGCTCAAGCTGCGTGACGGCATGGTCGGCTTCGCGCTGAAGACGCTCACCCAAAAAATCCCGAGCAAGATTCTGTAACAATATGCCATGCAGTAGCCAGGTCGTCACCACTACGAATAGTGCCACGCCTCCTAGCCAGGCGAGTAGTCGAAAACGTAAACTGCGCCGATCAATGTGAAGCAAAGAAATACCCCTGGCCGCGGCGAGTTTGGATAATTGATTTGCCTAGATAACGGCGCAGACGAGCGACATAGACTTCGACCAAGTTAGGTGCGGCGGCATCCTGTTCCAGGGCATAGAGCTGCTCTAATAACTGCTCTTTGGAGTGAATGCGATCTGGATGCAGCATTAAGTAGCGTAGTAATCGAAACTCCGTCGCCGTGAGCGAACGCCAAGTTTCTCCCTCTAGACATACTCGTTGGCCTGCTTTATCCAGCGATACGCCATTGAGCGTCACGACTTGAGATAACTGACCAGACTGCCTGCGCAGCAGTGCCTTCAAACGGGCCATAAGCTCGGCTTCATGGAAGGGTTTTGCTAGGTAATCATCGGCACCCGTTTCAAGACCAATGACTTTATCTTCCCAAGTATCGCGCGCCGTCAAGATCAAGATAGGCGTGCTGCGTTTTTGCTTGCGCCACTGGGCTAGTAGATCTAGTCCCGAGCCATCGGGCAAACCGAGATCTAAGATAGCCAGCTCGTAATGCTCGGTTGCCATGAGCGACTTGGCCGCTTTCAATGAAGCGGCCAAGTCGACAAGGTAACCGTTGTCCTTGAGACTCTCTGCCAAGCTTTCTGCTAACAAATCATCATCTTCGAGTAGCAACAGTTTCATGGGTCTGCGTCAGATTAGAGAGAAAAATTACCGTACATGCCGGATTCATAATGACCAGGAATGTTACAGGCATACTCTAGCTCGTTAACATTGTCAGGGACACTCCATAATAAAGTCCCGGTTTCACCAGGCGCAATGGTGACACCTGCCATGTCCATGCTGGCCATATCGTGACCGCCGCCGTGTGACATATTAGACATATCGTGGCCTCCGCCGTTGGCCATGTTTAGCATCATTTGACGATGTTCTTCTTGGGCTTCTTTGCTACCAATCACAAACTCATGTTCTAAATTGCCGGTGTTGGTGATTTCAAATTTAACAATTTCACCCGCCGCCATTTCTAGCGTTTCAGGGTCGAACCACATATCGCCAGCATCAAGAGTGATCGTGCGGTCAACGTCAGCGTCGGTCAGGCCACTGTCACCGCCGCCATGGCCGGGCGCAGCCAGCGCCGCGCCCGTGATCAGACTTAATGAAAGGGCAAACAAAGACGTTGTTAAAAGAGTGTAGCGCATGGTCATTTACCTCAGAGGTTATTGTCACCCGTTCTTTATACGGTGTTAACCTGAAACGAGCCTGAACCTACAGTAAAAATATGACCTGCCGGATAAGTAGCTATCACGAAAACTTGCAAGCGCAAGGCCTTATTTCGGGACCTTTTTTAATTCAATACAGCATCTTCCGCTTAATAGTGAAATTTGTTCAGTTGCCGATGTCGGCAGCAGGGATGCTCTTGGTCATCACTGCGCATCATTGTCGGCAGAAAATAGTTGCCCCTTGTTGATGATGATGGTAGCGCTAGTTACTTTTATCGCTATGACCGGACGTCGGCTTTCCACTTCATCTATATTAACCCTTGTGTCTACATTTCCTGAAAGTTTTGCCACAAGATGTTAATGCGAGCGTACAAGCACCATGAGCGCTCATCATCGACGTTGATCTATCAGCAGAAGGTGTAGCTCGTTAAATATCGCCCTCATGAACTCAATGACCAGCCGATGCTGGCCAGTTTGATCTAGATCAGCGTGAAAAAACCAGAGGACAGCTCTTGCAAAAGACCAGTGGCTCCCCAGGGATGACAGAAGCAGAAAGGCTGAACCAGCACTGCACCTGTATCACTCTAGACCGACGAGCAGCCACCCAAAGTCTTATCGACCAGTTGGGCGACGATGCCGATGAGGCCTTTATCCGTTCGACCTGGCATCAACTTTTCTCGAATGTCGCTGTCTTTGTCCCATCTCAGGTTCTGGAGCAGATGAGGGCCACTGTTCAGGCCATAGAAAACGCCGCCGCTCTTCCCGACTATCAGCGACAAGTACTGTCTTGGGCCCCGCAAAGTGCACAGTTAAACCCCGGCCCAGTAGGTGTCTTCATGGGCTATGATTTCCATCTCGGCGAGGACGGGCCTCGCCTCATCGAAATCAATACCAATGCCGGAGGTGCATTTCTTAACGCGATCCTGGTACGGGCCCAACTGCAGTGTTGTGGTGATGCTAAAAGTGCGGCCGGGTCTGCCGACTTCGAGGCTAAAGTGATAGCCCAGTTCGAGAGCGAATGGCGTGCCCAGCGTGGCAATGGACGTCTGGAGAGGATAGCTATCGTTGATGATCAGCCTATGGGGCAATACCTCTATCCTGAATTCAAACTTGCCCAGCAGTTATTACGGCGTCATGGCATTGATGCTCTCATCCTCTCGCCTGGCGACCTTCGGTATGAGTCAGGCATGCTATACAGCGGCGGTAAGCGAGTAGATATGGTTTACAATCGCTTAGTGGATTTTGGGCTCGAAGCACCCGGAAACTCCGCCTTACACTCTGCCTGGTTGGACGGAGGCGCAGTCATAACCCCAAATCCCCATGCACACGCATTGTTCGCGGACAAACGCAACTTGGCTGTGTTATCAGATCCCGCGACGCTTATGGCTTGGGGGTTGAGCGCTCAAAATGCCGAATTACTTCGCTCTTGTATTCCCCGTACCTTACAGGTCAGCGCTGATAATGCTGATACCCTTTGGCAACAGCGACGGCAGTGGTTCTTCAAACCTGTCGCAGGCCACGGAAGTAAGGGAGTGTACCGGGGAAGTAAACTCACCAAAAAAACATTCAGCCAAATCTTGGAAAGCGACTATATTGCCCAGGCCCATGTGCCTCCCTCCGAACGCCTCGTTCTGGTCGATGGACAGCGTAAAAATCTCAAGGTCGACGTTAGACTGTATACCTATCGCGGCACACTGTTAATGGCCGCAGCGAGACTTTATCGAGGACAGACGACCAATTTCCGTACGCCAGGTGGGGGGTTCGCACCTGTGCTTCTCATGAAAGATTAGTTATCAAAAATATGATCTAAAGAGTTTGTCCCACAACTTATGCGATTATCGTGATAGGGCGTGGAACTCATCTTGCAAGGCGATCGCCTCACTTCGGCCCGCGATTAGTTATTCGGAAATTGCTCCCAGCAACCTTTCAATTGCGCGCAAGTTTTTCCTGCGTTTGGATTTAAAGCCTGGAAACTTACAATATTATCAGCTACGCGGATGAAACCTCGTCAATGAAGGCTGCCCTTAAAGGGGTATCTCTGGAGCGATATAGATAGCCACCTAGCCGAGCGATGGCCTTCATATAGAAACCATGTCGCGTCGCTGACCCAGTCGAGGCGGTGGAATCGACCGGTCGACCAGAACTAATAAATGATCAGTAAAGAACCGTTGCTAGCAAGGCAGCCGGGAACTGATGCCTAAGAATGATCAGTCCGGATACGATGTAGCCGAGCATAATGCCGATGGTGAGTCGATCGGCTGTGGTGAAGCACATATCCTCAATCCGGTAGCCAGTTTTTCAGATTCCATCATATACGTGTGTGCTAACGCACAGATCGTGTGATGTCAGACCCTGAACATGATGGTGCGGGTCCGTGTCGTTTGATCGCCAAGGTATCGGTCGCGTTACTATCCGCGCTAGATAACGAATAGTGCATTATGGAAATACAATCCTAATAATGTCAGGAAGGGTCTCCTCATGAATAGAGTCAACACTGCAGCAATGGCTTTTTGTCTTCTCGCTGTTCTGCCTAGGGCAGCATCCGCCCAAAACTCAGAGTACGGCCCACGGGTGTCCGTGAGTTTTCGATCTCTGGAACTGGCAGTAACGATCGGAATTTTAATAGCGGAAACTTCGGCGTGAGACTGTTGATCTTGGTTGGTATCTGAGGGATAACATGGTTGCCGGTGTTCGGCAAAGCGTCAATTACGCCGATGTCGAAGGCGAAGGCGGGCGTCACAGATGGTTTCTGGAACGGCTCAACCCGTGGTTACCTAACCCATCAGTTCCTTGATGGTCGTGCGCGGCGCTTCGTCGGTGCTAGCCTCGGTGGTATCTATGGAGACGGCGTCAAAGACAGCGCCTTCGCGGGACGGGAAACGGGTATGAAATACTATGTTCTGCCCAAGGCCTATTTCCTCGCTCGCGCTGAGTATCAGTTCCTGTTCAGCGATACCGACGATGCCACCGATGCGTTTCAGGAGGACGGTATCTGGGCTTATACGATTGGTCTGGGCTACAATTTCTGAACCACATCAAGATGCCACGAACCACCACGGCCACGTGGCGGGTGTGCATCTCTTGTCGCGCGCGGATGGCATCGGCCTTGCCTTCCGGATAGCGTTGCTTATAGCTATTAAGCTAGGTTCTTAACTACCTAAGGTGGTTGTCCTGACGGTCACCCATTCGGTGATGTCACCCTTGTCAGCACCGCCGTGATCAGCAGGATAACCACGACCAGCACCACCTCCAGCGCAATACTGCGCTGCAAACGTCGTGGGGCTGTTGCATCGCCGCTCTCAAAGCCAGGTACAAGCCGCCACTTGTTCGCGGCAGCAAATAACAGCAGCACCGCGACAATCAATACTTTGCCGATCAAGAACTGTCCATATGCCGTGGTGAGCAGGGGTGTGAGACCGCCTGTTAGCAGCGTGGCCAAAGTGACGCCCGCCAGTACCAACACGCCAACTCCGCCCATGGCGAGTTGCCCGAAACGGGTCAGAATGCGGGCGGTATTGCCGTGGTTGTAATGTTGCCCCACTAAGTGGAACAGCGGCCACAGCGAGGCTACCCAGAATGCTGCCGCCATCAGGTGAACGATCAGCAAGACAGCCAGAACGAGGCGTGGGGTGTTTACTGTATGCCCCACCTGCACGAATGCCAGCATCACCAATAAAACGCCTACTAGGCTCAAGCTGTTGGCTGTTTTCGAGAACGCTAAGTTATTAAGCTGAATCGCCTGGACCAGCAGCAAACCAGCTACCACCAGTATTAGTCGACCCCCGGACGCGCCATCGAACACGATCCCGAGCAACATTGGGTTGGTTGCAGCCGCTATATTGCCGCCTCCAAGGTAACCAGCTTCTAAAGACCACTGGAACAGAATCAGGATGACCCCCGCCCAGGCAGAAAGGACACCCATGCGGGCGACGCGCCTCCGGTCGTGATCAGGGAGCCGGGGAAACGCTAGACGAAACAACACGGCCCCCGTCGCGACTAGGGCGCTAAGGTAAATCCCGGCCGCCACGAGAATCATCGCGACGGTCCAGACATCGAGGCTATTTACGGAGAACCACCAAGCCACGGGTCAGGGCTCGACCGAGAAGTTAAAACCGTCGGACATCATGTGTCCGTCATCCGATAGGCCGCGCCAGTGCACCTGGTAGTCCCCAGCCGAAAGAATTTCACCGGGCTTCACGACGTAGCGTTCGACCTGTTCACTGCCTGGCTGACCATCAAGAGGAACGGGGCCGTTTGGGCCTGTCACTTCAAACTGGGTGATGCGCATCATGCCACCAAACTCGATGCCAATCTCTGCTGGGGAATCCTGAATGGTGACGCCATCCTTAGGCGAAGTGCTTGCGCCCCCTTCATGGGCCAGCACTGGGATTGCTAGCGACAGCAACAGCGTTGCTAAGGTAGCGTGAATGATAGGGAGCGAACTCGTCTTCTTTTGCATACCGTATCCTTATATATTTTTAGGGTTGAATGGATGCCGTTACTTCATCGCGGAGGCGCTAAAACTGATTCGGCTGAGCCTTCTTACATCGTTCATCTGCCCTGTTTGGCGAACAAGGCGCATGGCGTCGTGCTTTTCTTCATGGAAATGAGTCGGTGTTAAAACGTGCCAACCTGAAACAGGGCTGAAAATGGCGGAAAAAATGATCTGTGACAACACTTAGGTATTGGGATCGGTTTCTCCTTTACCTTTGGGCCACCTATAGGTTGTAGGCTTATAACGAAAGCTAACTCCGCCTTCTTCCATTTTTAATGGATAAGGCGATGTCTCGACCAGCAACATGATAAGAGGAAATATCATGGTTAAGCACAAGATGATCTTTGCCATTGGTCTGGCTGCAAGCCTCAGTGTCCCCAGCAGCGCCATCTTCGCTCAAGGTATGAGCCAAGGCGCCCAAGGTCAGGGCAATATGATGGACGGCCAAGTCGGTATGGGTTCGGGCATGATGATGGGCAGTCAAGAAGGCATGTACCCAGGAATGATGATGGGAGGGCAAAGCGGGATGATGCCTTGTCCAATGATGGAAGGCATGGGGAGTATGTCCGGCATTGGCGGTATGCTCGACGAGCAGCAGATGAGTACCATGCGTGAGATGCGCCAAGAACACCGCGCGGCCCAGCTTGAGCGGATGGGCGAATTGATGAACCTGCGCGACGACATGATGCAAACCATGCAGACTGAACGCCCTGAACCAGAGGAAATAAAGGCGCTGCATGCTCAAATGGCCAACCTTCATGGCGATATGATGGCTGATAACGTGCGCATGCATAATCAGATGCAGGACTTACTGACCGATGAGCAGCGTGAACAGATGAGAGGAAGCATGCCCAGCCACCATGGACCGCAATAAGCCTTGGCGATTGCCTCTTTTTTTAGGAGTGATGGCATGATGAACGCGGAATGTTTTGCTTTTATGGGGTCAATGGGGTGGCTAGGCTGGTTGATGCCCCTGGCCATGCTGTTATTAATTGGCTTGGCGATCGCTTCGCTGGCCAAGTACCTCTTCAGTCGTTCACGCTAAGGAGTTGAAAATAATGCAACATATGAGCACCAAGCTTTTACTCTCTGGTTCCATGCTGCTTGGGGCGGTCTCCGCCCAGGCGGCGTTACCGCCAGAGGCAACATTGTATAAAAACCCCCAGTGCGGCTGCTGTGACGCTTATGCACGCCATCTTGAAGAGCTCGGCGTAGAAGTGACGATTATTGACGATGTAGAGCTGGGTGATATTAAGCAGCAGGCAGGCGTGCCCTATGGCCTGGGTTCATGCCATACCATTGAGATGGGCGAGTATTGGATCGAAGGCCACGTTCCAATGGAAGCCGTGCAGGCGCTGTTTGAGGAACAACCCGATATTGACGGTATCGGTTTGGCGGGTATGCCCATTGGCACACCGGGTATGCCGGGGCCACAAGAAAGCCCTTACAATGTGTACACGTTTACAGGCCAGGAAGATGAGCCATTTATGACCCTTTAGTAGGGTGATAAAAGCTCGCCTGCTGTCTGCACGCCGTTCTAACGGACTCTTGTAGTACAGCAGGCGCATTCAAGTCATACATTACTAAAACGAAAGCGCTGTATTAAACTTAGGATTTACTTTGCTAGTGCGTTACGGGTCGATTCGTTACGGTAAGCTAAAAATAAGATTGCGTCGTTTTCTTTACACCTACACATTGCCACACTAGCAAGCCTGTTAAAGCTTACTTTGCGCAAAAACCTCCTATTAATATTACGCCTTAATAAAAGGTGAGCATGTTGTATACCCGCGTTAGTAAGATTGGCAGTTCGCATCCCACGTTTATTTCCCAAGCCCGCGTCCTTACTCGTTTTACGATGGCCAATGGGAATGGTGGTCATCGATAACAAAGACGTGCCCATGTGAGCCTGGGGAATGATGGTGGGAATGGCGATGAGGTTCCGGCCCCTCCCATCCCTCATGTTCGTGCTGATGATGTTCATCGTGGTAGTGCAGGTGGGTGTGACTTTGGGCAGCGTGCTCGTGCTCAAGAGCCATCGGGTCATGTGCGTGCCAGATAAGGGCCGCGAGCCCCGTTGCCGCCAGGGCCACCGTTCCCAGCAAAGCGAACGTACCCGTCAGTCCCAGGTTCACTCCCAGCCAGCCTGCCAACGGATAGGTGACTAGCCAACAGCTGTGTGACAACGAGAACTGGGCAGCAAACAGCGCTGGACGCTCCTCCGGCTGGCATGAACGTTTGAGCAGGCGCCCGGTGGGGGTCATGACCAACGAGGCCCCAGCGCCCAGCAGTAACCATAGCCCGACAAGCCCCGCAAACGATGGGCCCAGCCAGCCCAGGTAGAGGCTGAGTGCCATCATAACGCCACCCAGCAGCATGACTGGCCGCTCGGACACCCGTTCCAGCACCTTGGGCAGCAGTAAGGCTATTAGCATGGAGCCCCCGCCTGCGGCGGCAAAGGCCAGTGCGACTTCTTTCTCGCCCAAATTCAACACCGAGCGTACGAGTACCACCGTGTTGACGATCTGCATGGCCCCGGCGGCTGAAACAGCCAGGTTCAACGCCAGTAGCCCGCGCAACCGGGGCGTCTTCAGGTAAATCCGCATACCATGAGTAACGCGACGCCAGACGCCGGGGGCTTCCTCTAGGGGGTGAGACGCAGGCAGGATCACCGATATAACCAGGGCGGCAGAGATAACGAAGGCCAGAGCATTGATTACAAACAGGACATCAAAACCCATCACCATCAGCAATGCCGCCGCCGCCATCGGGCTAAGAAGGTTCTCTAAATCATAGGCGAGACGCGACAGGGACAATGCTCGTGTGTACTGCTCTTCGTCTTCGAGAATGTCAGGGATCATCGCCTGGAAAACGGGCGTAAAGCCAGCTGAACAAGCATTGAGCAGAAAGATCAGCACATAGATCTGCCACACTTCGGTAACAAAAGGCAGTGCGCAAACCACGGCTGCACGCAGCAAGTCCAGGCTAACCAATAAGGTGCGCCGAGGCAGGCGTGATGCATAAGCGCCGACCAAAGGGGCAATGCCCACGTAAGCGACCATCTTGATCGCCAGCGCCGTGCCTAGCACGACGCCCGCCTGACCTTCGGCAAGATCGTGAGCCAGCAACGCCAGAGCAACCGTGGTCAGGCCAGTGCCGATCAGTGCAATGACCTGCGCTAGAAAGAGATGGCGGTAGACGCGGTGGGCGAGTACATCGAGCATAGAACTTCCTCAAATGAGGGGTGCCTAAAAGCGCTTACAGGTAGCGTGCAATCGTCTTGAACTCTTCAGCCCGTGCCCGTTGCGTTTGATTCTGAGTACCCAGGGCTTCGTCTAGGCAGTGGTCGATGTGATCCAGCACTAAGGTGCGTTTAGCTTGCTGAATGGCTTTTTCTACCGCATGGAGTTGTTGAGCGATGTCCAGACAGTGGCGTCCATCCTCTACCATCTGGGTCACACTCGAAAGGTGCCCCCGAGCGCGGTTCAGGCGCTTGACGATATCGGGATGTGACTGGTGAGTATGCATTGTCATGCTGGGTTCCTCTGTAGTTAATGGGTGCGAGATAGAGCACCTTCCGCCATGGTGAAGCGCTAACGAGCCGGGATGGTATGTTTCAAATGAGCGGGAAGGCTCTCCCTTGGAGTTGCGGCTTCATTGGGGAAGGCTTCGAGCACGTATTGCCCCATGAATCGACGCCTAACGCCAAAATACGGGGTGGCCTGACACATCTTCAGCCACTCTGACTGACTCACCACCGGCTGTAGGGCGTGTCGAGTGGCTTCATCCGCTTGGTCCATGGTGACAGGCACTGGTTTGCCGGCCTCCATGGCAATTGCATCCACTAGTCGATCCCAAAGCGCTCGAATCACGCCATCCCCGATCGCGACAAACGCAACGGGGAAACTCAGTCTCGGCAGCTCAGCGTAAGTATCGTTAATCGATTGCCAATCATCGACCGCGAGACTAAGTAGCCACTCATTGGCATTCGTCAGCAGCTCCAATATCGAGTAGTGGGTATAGAGACGGTTCAGCCCCCTGACTCGACATATCTGCAGGCTTACATGCCTCGCGAGGCAGGTGGCTTCTTTACGAACCCGCAAATATTTATGCATTGATCATTCTCCGCAACAGCGCAATGCTTTCAGTCCTCGTCACACTGAGCCTGAAGTAGGTCAGCAATTTCCTGCTCGACAGACGCCACCGCTGGTTGCAGCGTTTCGTCTACTTCGTCCCGACCAAGGCGGGCGATCTCTTTCCAGCGCACCAGTGAGTCACGGGAGACAAGATAGGTACGCGCACAATCACCCTCAGAGGCTTCCTTCTGAAGGGACTCCAACAGCTCCAGGTCACGCATCGAAAATACCTGAATGGCCGGCACAAGCAGTCCAGCCTCTTCTGCTTGTCGGCCTAGTGATGCCATGTCCCAGTCACGTTCAGCCGCTTCGTAGGAGGAATGTGTGGTGGTCTGGTAACCGCACCGCTGACACACCAACCAGTGGGCATGAAACCAGTCGGTGATTCTTTTTAGGTAGTCTGGACTGTCCTGACAGGCACAGACTGGGCATGAGGCTCGCTCGGTCATGGTGCTATCTGGCATATCATGGTGAATGGGGTGTGGGGCAATGGCGTTCATACATGCCCACCTGAAAGCTGGCTCAGGGTCTGTGCCCGAGCATTGGCTGACTCCCTCACGATGTCGGGGGAGAACCCTGCACCACAGTGAACCTCGTTGATCATCACGAGCTGAAGATAGCCGCGATGAATCAGGTATTGGCCAAAGCCTAGATCCGAGATGTCCCGATGCGCATAGGCACCGGAAGCCTCCATCGCGTTAATATCGTCGATGGTTAGGGTGCCCATGTTGAGACTATCCAGTGTCGCTTGGCGATAAGGGGCTTGTAGGCAATATTGCTCAGCCAGCTCACCCAGGTTGAGATCAACCAGGGCACGATATAGCCCGCTGCACTGGTAATGGGTTGCCCCACCGCTAGAGAGTGCCACCAGCTCGCCCTTGCAATGACTAGGTTTCGCCATCGCTTTGCCTCCTGTGATTGTGTTCTCTCCCCTTGGCGATACCTGCATGGGTCAGCTTGTGGGCGCTGAGCATACAGGCATAGGCTGAGTGCATCGCATCGGCAATGATGCGATCGGCCAACTCAAGAGGGGTGGTATCAGTGATGCCAACACGCCGCAGATCTTGCTCAATGCGATGACGGCAACGAAGACGTATGGTACTAGCAAGTTCATTTGCTAG